>CAYNCW010000388.1:0-2276 GCA_964395635.1 uncultured Oscillospiraceae bacterium | reverse complement strand
ATCGGTGCATCCATGGCAGCCATTGGCACTGCCGCTGTTGCCGCAGGAAAAAAACTCTATGATATGGCAAATGCCACCGCTGAATCCGCTGATAACATCGACAAGCAAAGTCAGCGGCTTGGTATGTCAAAGCAATCATTCCAAGAGTGGGACTATATTTTGTCGCAAAACGGTGTCAGTATTGAAAGCATGAATACCGGCATGAAATCTATGACGGTGGCTATGGCTGATCTTGCCAAGGGCGGCACCAAGGGGCAAGAAACCCTTGCAAAACTGGGTGTAACGGTGGAAGATCTCAAAAACCTCAAACAAGAAGAGGTTTTTGAAAAAGCTATTATTGCACTTCAAAAAATGCCGGAGGGATATGAGAAGGCGCGATTGGCGCAACAACTTTTCGGGAAACAAGGTCAAGAACTCTTACCCATGCTAAACCAATCAAAGGGCAGTATTGAGGAATTGAAGGCAAAAGCACACGAACTCGGTATGGTTATGTCAGATGAAGCCGTGAATTCAGGGGTACGCTTCCGTGACAGTTTAGATACTCTTAATCGCAGTGTAGAGGGTTTGAAAAATAAAATCAGTGCTGACTTACTCCCCGGCATGACTGGGATCGTGGAGGGTTTTATTGGAATTGTCAACGGTCAGGAAGGTGCCCACGAGAAACTGCAAGAGGGTGCGACAGCCGTTGTCAGCAGTATTTCCTCAATCCTTCCCAGTGTACTTTCCATGCTGTCCGGCATCATTGGCGCAGTGGCCGAGGTTGCACCACAGATTATATCATCGTTGGTTACAGGAATTGTAGGCAATCTGCCGACCCTCGTGCAAGCGGCAGCACAGATTGTGAAGTCTCTGCTTGGTGGGATTATTTCAACTCTACCCGAAATCGCCAAGGGAGCGGTTCAACTTCTTATGGCATTGGTGGATGGTATTATAACAAATCTTCCAGCTCTACTGAAGGCGGCTGTACAAGTGGTGGTCACGTTGGCGCAGGGTATCGCCAATGCCTTGCCGCAATTGATACCCGCCATCGTGCAGACAGTTGTGGTTTTAGTGCAGACCCTTCTGGAAAATCTACCGCTCATTTTGGATGCGGCGTTGCAGCTAATCATTGGGCTGGCAGAAGGTCTGATCGCTGCTATTCCCGTGTTAATTGATGCACTGCCCCAAATCATCGGCGCAATCATTGACTTTATTATCGGTGCAATTCCACAGATCATTGATGCCGGAATCAAGCTACTTACCGCATTGGTAACCGCTCTGCCAACGATTATCACATCTGTTGTGGCGGCTATCCCGAAAATCATCGACAATGTTATCAGCGCAGTCATTGGGGCGATTCCTCTGATTATTGAGGCTGGGGTAAAACTTCTTATTTCACTCATTCAAAATCTGCCTACTATAATAACCACTGTGGTTAAAGCGATTCCGCAAATTGTGGGAAGCTTAGTAAACGCTATCATTGGGAATATTGATAAAATTATTTTAGCTGGTGTTCAGCTGTTCATTGCTTTAATTCAAAACCTCCCGACTATCATTGTGGAAATAGTAAAAGCTGTACCGCAAATCATCACTGGTATCGTGTCGGCCATTGGCTCTCTTGCATGGAAATTGGTGGAGGCTGGAGGCAATCTCATCAAAGGCTTGTGGCAGGGTATTTCTGATGCCGGAGCATGGCTGTGGAGTAAGATAAAGGGCTTCTTTTCGGGCATCGTGGACGGCATTAAAGGCTTCTTTGGGATTCATAGCCCTTCTACGCTTTTCGCCGGACTTGGCCGCAATATGGGCGAAGGTATCGGCGTTGGGTTTGAGGATGCAATGGATCAGGTTGCCCGCGATATGCGCAATGCCATACCAACTAACTTTGATATGGATGTGAGCGCACATGGCAGTTTCGCTGGTGCTTATGGTGCTGGGGGATACCCTGCTGGTGCAAATATTACACATAACATTTCCATTACTTCACCAAAAGCCCTGTCCGAAAAAGAGGCGGCGAGAGAGTTCAGAAATCTTAGCCGTAAACTGGCACTGGGGGTGAATTGATGGAATTGACCTATGTGAATGCCGGGGGCGATAAAGTCACCCTCCGGCAAGTGAAACCTTTATTTTTAACCAGGCTGGACGGCATAGGCCGCATTCGCCAGACCATCAATACCTTTCACGCTCCGGAGCAGGATGGAGCGTTCTACATATCTTCAACACTAGACATGAGAAATATAACCATTGAAGGAACGATTCTCGCCCATTCGGTGGACGAATCTTTCGAATACAGAATGCAA
>CAYNCW010000387.1:0-2288 GCA_964395635.1 uncultured Oscillospiraceae bacterium | reverse complement strand
CAACTGCCCGGCGGGGAATTAGAATCCCTGCTATTTGCACTGCAGGCAGCGATTGGGGCCGGCATCCTTGGGTTTGTCTTGGGAAGAATTACAGCAAAACCACAAACAGCAGGTGACAAAGATGCTGACCATTGATGCATTGGCTTACCGATCCAAACTTGTAAACCTGTCTCCAAAGGCAAAGGCAGTTTTTGCCATCCTGCCGCTTTTTCTCTGTATTGGACTAAGTAGCATTGGGGTAAGTATAGCCACCATTCTGGTTATGGGGTTTGTCACCATAAAAATGGGCGGTACTCCACTAAGGAAGTATCTACAGCTGATGGCTGTACCTGTAGGCTTTCTGATTATGGGAACCATTACCATACTTTTCGGGCAGGTGGATTCTCAAGGGCAGGTTCTGATAAGCTTTTCCTTCCACAACCATATATATGGTATAACCAGTGGGTCTTTCCTTTATGGCATATCTATCTTTACAAAAGCCTTAGGTGCTGTTAGCTGCATGTATTTCACCGCACTCAGCACCCCTATGACCGATATTATGCACCTGCTGCGCTGGCTACACCTTCCGGGGTTACTGGTATCCTTAATGGAGCTTATCTACCGATATATTTTTGTGCTGCTGGAGGAAGCCCAGCGGATGAAAACAGCCCAGAATGCTCGCCTGGGCTATGTGAATATAAAAACCAGCATTCGTTCGATGGGGGAGATGACAGCAGCATTGTTTTTACGAGCCTATATCCGCTGTGATAAAATATATGCTGCACTGCAGTCTAGAGGATATGAAGGCGAGCTTAAACGATTGGAGCAGGAGTATACACCCTCGGCACAGCTGTATGTGGCTTGTTTGGCCTTTAGCGCGCTTTTGGTTACGCTAGCATTTGTGGAAAGAGGCATTGTATGAATATATTGGAAACCAAAAATCTTTCCTATAGTTATGACAACCAGGCGAATGCATTGTTTGATGTAAGCATCGCCATAAAAAAAGGAGAGATAACGGCAATTTTGGGGGGCAACGGGGCAGGGAAGTCCACCTTGTTTTTAAATCTCAACGGCGTTTTTACCCCTAAAGAGGGAGCGGTATTTTTCGCTGGAAAACAGGTGGAGTATACTGGGGCTGGAATACGGGAACTGCGCAGACGCGTAGGGATTGTGTTCCAGGATCCAAACGATCAACTTTTTTCTGCAAGTGTCAGGAACGATATTGGGTTTGGTGCACTGAATCTGGGGTTGCCGGAAGACCAAGTCAAACTCCTGGTGGAGCAAGTGGCTGCGCAGATAGGCATTGGGGATTTGTTGGATAAACCCACCCATACACTGAGTTTTGGTCAAAAAAAACGGGTTGCCATAGCGGGTGTACTGGTTATGAATCCAGATGTAATTATTCTGGATGAACCCACAGCAGGCTTAGATCCACTAGGTGTCAGCGAGCTACTGAATTTGCTGCTCCAGATAAAGCAAAATACAGGTGTTTCGGTGGTAATTTCCACCCACGATATCGATATTATCCCACTGTATTGTGGGTACACCTATGTGCTGGATGGGGGAAAGGTGGTGTTGGAGGGTACCCCCAAAGAAATTTTTGCCCAGGCAGAGATATTGCGCAGGTATTCCTTGCGGATACCAAGGATTGCACATCTAATGGAGATACTGCACAACAAGGATGGGGTGGAGGTGGACATTGGTGCTGCCACCATATCTGAGGCTAGGGCAGCCATTAAAAAGCTACTTTAAGCTAATAGCAGGAGGTTACTAGTGAAGGAAGTAGAAATAAAGGTACGGCTTACTCCAGGGGAATATACCAAAATACAGCAAACGGTTGCCACACTCTCCTTTATTCCAAAATATACCTTTACCCAGAAGGACTGTTACTACAATGGAATTGATCGGGACTTTTCTGCCACAGATGAAGCGCTGAGAGTTCGCTATATCTATAGCGATGCTCAAAACGACAACAAGGGATATATTACCTATAAAGGGTCTAAACAAGATCAAATTTCCATGACCCGAAGGGAATTGGAGGTTATGGTATCCCACCCGGAAACAGCACAAAAACTTTTGGAGGCACTGGGGTTTAGAATGGTAGCGACAGTTCAAAAAAGCAGACAAACCTATTGCAATAAGGACATGATTCTCTGCTTGGATAAGGTAGATGGCCTAGGATATTTTTTGGAACTTGAGATGATTCTAGATGAGCATACGGAGAGTGGAACTGCCTTAAATAAGATATTAGCCTGCTTATCAAAATTGTATATTTCAAAAGAAAACATGTAACACCGCTCTTATCTTGA
>CAYNCW010000386.1:0-2294 GCA_964395635.1 uncultured Oscillospiraceae bacterium | reverse complement strand
CTAATGCTATGTTAACCGACATTTTTGGTTATGTTTGGATGCTGCATCAAATCGATAAAGAGGTGAGCTACGAGGAGCGCTGTAGACTGATGGAACAACAGGGTTTTGCACGCAGAAAATAGAGCTGATGTTTATCTAACAAACCAGTTAAAAATTTAAGGGAACACGAAAAGGTCTGCATGGTGCTCACATAAACAAAGGAGGCAGCAGTTTGCCGCCTCCTTTGTTTATGTGAGCACATTTTTTCCACAAATATTCTTCATAGTTACACTGTACTTTTTTTGTTCAGCACACCCTAATCAAAAAACGGTTGGCTGCCCATAGCAAAGTATGATATACTTTAGTTAAGGGGCTCCATAAGCAGGCTGCGGAGAAATCCCTCTGGGTTACCTCGATGCTCCGAAGGCACCCCCAGCCGGTGAAAGAGTGGCTCTGCTATGGTTGTTGCCAGCCTGTACCGATCCTGGGGAGCCAGCTGATGGCAGCGGGCAAGAAAATCTCGAATTATCCCATATTCCGAGTCGGTTAGTTGGGTTGTGGGTTCAGCAGGTTGTTGGGACAACAGGCTATCCAATGTTGCTGCTTTGCGTTCCACAATCACCACTGTGCCACCAGCTAAATCCCCTAAACGGCGGCTATCTTTGTTTACGAACATAGTAATGACCCCAACTGTGTATAGCACCGGGAGAAAGTCAATAAGCCGGATTAGATTGCGAAGCACAATGCCGGAAAGGTCGGCTGCCCTACCATCCATTCGCACCACCCGCAGCTTTAGTGCCGCTTTGCCGGGAGTTCTGCCCTTTAGTAGCAGCTCGAATACCATAAAATATCCAAACAACACCACCGCTGCCAGAATAATCACCAGCGCCACATACCAGTCGGCGTACCAGCTGGTGTAGGAGGCCAGGGCAAATAGGGAATAGAGAAGCCCTGCCAGCACTGCGATCTGTATCAGACTGTCGATAGCAAGTGCTAGAAATCTGGTGCCCAGACCAGCTACCGTGTAGCCGATAGCTATCTGCTCGGGGGTGTGAACCTTGTATTCATCCATCATTAAAAAATACACCTCAATCAAGGAGTTTATTTATGACCGAAGCCATGTTTGTGCAGCGCCACAGTGCCAGCTGGAAAGCGCTGGAAGATCATCTGACACGTAAACCCAAAAGCTTTGTGGAAATTCGGGACAGAATGAACCTGTATCGTTTGGTTAGCGGGCATGTAAGCTATGCCCAAACCTATTATCCCGGTAGCACCCTATGTGCCTATTTAGAGCGGATTACCGCCGAAGCCCATGCTGCTGTATACGCCCACACTCAGCGACGCAGTATCCGCAGTTACCTAACAGCGCAGTTGCCTGTGCGTGTGCGGAGTCAGGCCAGATGCATCCTACTTTCGGTGGGAATTTTTCTGCTTTCGGTGGCTATTAGCTTTGTAGTTGTGCTGATGCAGCCGGACTATGCCGGTGCGTTTCTGCCGGAACAGTTTCAGGACATTCAACAGCAAACCCAGGAAAGCTGGGACTCAGATAGGGCGGATAGGGACTGGAGTCCCGCCATTATGTCCAATTATATTATGGTCAACAACATCTATGTGTCGGTGCTGGCCTTTGGCCTGGGGCTTACCTGTGGCCTGGGCACAGCTTTTGTGCTGGTAAACAACGGGTTTATGTTGGGGGCATTGGCAGCTGTATTTGCATTGCAGGGCCAAAGTGTGTTGTTCTGGTCGCTGATTTTGCCCCACGGCGTTTTGGAACTGGCGGCCATCTGTATTGCTGGGGGAGCAGGGCTAAAAATCGGCTACAGTCTACTGCGACCGGGCAATCACCGCCGGGTAGATGCACTGCTTCTTGCTGCCCGCCAGGCGCTGAATCTTATGGCGCTGGTGGTGATACTGCTGTGTATCGCCGGGGTTATCGAGGGCTTTTTTACCCCTTCAAGTCTGCACCCAGTTATTAAGCTGGCCTTTGCCGGTTTTACCGGGGTGTTGCTGGCAGTCTACCTGCTGTTGCCTCAGCGTAAGGTGCCATTGGAGGGGGATTTTGTACAAGGGTAATTCAGAACCCAGGACAAAAAGTATACATGCACAGACGGCCACAGGTCGCCTCTACAGATTTTTGTGGTATTTGCCGCGTTGATTTTCGTTCTGCCAATGTAGGGGCGACCTTTGGTCGTCCGCAGCATACACATAGCATTATTTCAGTGAGGATTTGTCGTTGTAGGGTTTTGTTTTCACCCCATGCGGGCGCCACCTTGCCCCTCATGCCGGGGCGGGCAGTTACTTTTGTCACCACACAA
>CAYNCW010000385.1:0-2297 GCA_964395635.1 uncultured Oscillospiraceae bacterium | reverse complement strand
AGCATTGCTACGGATGGAGTGGCTGCTTGAAAGGAGTTCCTTATGAACAAGCAGCCCGAACAACCAAAAATCACTGCACTATACTCTCGCCTTAGTCGTGAAGACCAGCTGACTGGCGATAGTCTATCTATCCAAAATCAACGACACATCTTAGAAACTCACGCCCGAAGTTTGGGCTTTACTAATCTTGTACATTTCTTTGATGACGGCATAACAGGCGTTCGCTTTGAACGCGACGCTTGGAAACAGCTTATTGCAGAAGTAGAAGCAGGCACTGTTGAGTGCTGCATTTTCAAGGATATGACGAGGTTTGGCCGCGACCACGTTCAAGCCGGTATGTATATGGAGATGTTCCGAAAGCTCGGCGTTCGCTTTATCGCAATTAGCAACGGCATTGACAGTATATATCCCGAAACACTTGAGTTTGCGCCGTTTATTAACATAATGTCAGAGTGGTATTCTCGGGACGCATCACGCAAGCTGAAAACAGTTTTCCAAGCCAAAGGAAAGAGCGGAAAACGCACCACGAATAAGTGCATTTACGGATATATCAAAGACCCACAGGACAAAACAAAATGGCTTGTGGATACCGAAGCTGCGCCAGTTATCAGACGCATATTTCAAATGATAATCGACGGCATGGGTCCGTTTCAAATAGCACGGCAGCTTGAAGCAGAGTGCATTGAAACACCGGGCTATCATATGTCGAGAATCGGCGTTGGCGACCACCAATGGCTTGATGAAAAACACCGCTATGAATGGAACCCGTCAACCGTGACAAAGATAGTTGCCAAACCCGAATATGCTGGGCATACGGTCAACCTACGAACCGAAAAGAAGTATTTTAAGGATAAAAACATTGAGTGGAAGCCCAAAGAAGACTGGCTCATTTTTGAGAATACTCATGAAGCTATTGTGACACAAGATGTTTGGGATGCGGCTCAGAAAAGTCGCACTGTAAAAAGGCGAACTGATACGCTTGGTGAAGCTAATCCGCTAACAGGTTTTCTCTATTGCTCTGATTGTGGAAAGCGGCTGTATAACCACCGTGCCAATGCTTGTAAAACAACGGACAAGCGAAATGGGAAAATCATCGAAAAGAAAGCCAAAAACGTCTACACTTGCCCAACATATTACATTCATCACAACGACTGCACCATGCACTACATCAGCACGGAATCGGTCAAGGCTCTCATACTGGAAACGATACAGAGGGCAACGGCATACGCCCGTGAAAATGAAACGGCGTTTGTGGAAATAATCCGTGAAGCATCTAATGTTAGGCAGAACGAATCGGCGAAAAACCACAGGCGGCAAATCACCAAAAACGAAAAGCGTATCGCTGAACTTGATACCCTGTTCCGCAAAACTTACGAGGACTATGCGACGGGATTGCTTAACGAAAAACGCTTCAGCTTATTATCAAGCGGCTACGAAAACGAGCAAACCGAACTGGAAAGACAGACCGCTGAATTAAAGGCAGAGCTTGAACAATTTGACAGCGACAGCCTTCGTGCCGATAAGTTTTTAGAGCTGGCAAGGCGGTACACAGATTTTTCAGAATTAACTGCACCAATGCTCACGGAGTTTGTTGAGAAAGTTATCGTCCACGAAGCTGATAAGTCAAGCGGCAAACGGACACAGCAAGTTGACATCTACTTGAATTTTATCGGGCAGTTTGCTCCGCCTGTTGAAGTCGAACAGGACGATACCGACGGAGAAGAAAAACGTGCCATGTGGCGTGAATACAAGCGCAACCAACGTGCAAAAAAGAAACAGACACAGGCAGCACAATAGCAATGAATATAACCAAACCGCATAAGGCGGCTCGCGAAAAAATGTGAGCCGCCTTTTTACGTCCAAAATTAGACCAAAATCAGAAAGGAGCAACCTATCATGCCAAAAACCAAAAAGACGATTGCTGAATTGAAAGAGGACATCGCCAACACCGAAAAACAAATTCGGCAAGGTGAGAACTATGTTAAGCAACTCATTCAACAAAACAAACAGCAAGTGCGAAGTGCAAGAACCCGCCGGCTCATTGAGCGTGGGGCATTACTCGAAAGCATGATAAAAGAAGCGGACACCCTCACCAACGAGCAAATAAAAAAGCTGTTACAGACGGCGTTCAACTCTGCCGTTGTCCGTGAACTGGCAACCGCTTTACGAGCGGAAAACGCAGAAAACCAAGCAGCGCAAGCCGACTAATGTTATTCCCTTGCTTGCAAGGGCGCACTTATACACAATACCATTCCCTAACACCCAAAAACAAACTTAGCCCTTCGATAATTGACAGG
>CAYNCW010000384.1:0-2303 GCA_964395635.1 uncultured Oscillospiraceae bacterium | reverse complement strand
CTGCGGGGTCATGGTCACAGCGACAAACCGGTGGAGGAGAGCTACGGGGTATCCATTCATGGTGCTACAGACAGCTATATTTCCTTTTCGCAGGTTGGCGCACGCTTGGCAGAACTGGGGTATGATGTGTATATACCGGAACTGCGGGGTCATGGTCACAGCGACAAACCGGTGGAGGAGAGCTACGGGGTATCCACTCTTGCAGCCGACATAGATGCATGGATGAATCAAATTAACCTTTCCGACGCCCATATTGTGGGCCATTCGCTGGGAAGTTTGGTTGCTCAGGAACTGGGGATTTGGTATCCACAGCGGGTGCAGTCCCTTACATTAATCGGCAGTGCAGCCAAGGTGAAAGAGAACCCCACCATCACATGGATGTTAAACGGTGACGATGATTTCCCAGGACTTATTGGTTTTGACAACAAGCTTCCCGACGAATTTATCCGGGATTGGACAGGTTCTAGCAATTCTGATCCCAAATTTGTAGAGTATACGTATCGCAATGCAACCAACATGCCGCTCCATGCATGGGTGAGTACCTTTCGGGGTGTAGATGTTGACAACACCCGCTATTTACATTCTATCAAGGTTTCAACACAAATTATTTGGGGGACTGAGGATGATTTCTTTCCCAAGGAAGATCAGGATTTGTTGTGCAAGCAGCTTACATCCTGCCGCGTATCCTTCATTAAAAAGGAGGGGGTGGGGCATAACACACACTGGGAAGGGATGATGGGAAAAGAGATTGCAGAGGATATAGACGACTTTCTTAAGTGGCCTAATCCTGCTCTCAAAACAAACGCTAAATTAAACTATTAACGAATACAGCTATTCTTCGCCATGCAGAGTGACAGAAAATCTATACTATATAGTCCCAAACAAAATAAGATAAGCGCCAATCCAGTTTCGGATCGACGCTTTGTTCTATAGATACGTTGGTTGGTATGCATAGGGATTTGTGCTTTTCCACCGCACGTATTTATGAAAATCTTGCGTGCTTTTTACTCCACATCCAGCATTGTTTTTCCCTGGCCTGCTAAATCATAAAAATCCTGGGTAAACTTTTCTACCGCTAGAGTTGTGACATCGTGCAAGACAAGTGCGCTGAGCACATCAGGAGCAGCTGTTACCGAACCGATACCGTATTTGCAAAGCTCTAATATTTGTTGGGTATTCTTAAAGCTGGCAGCTAACACACAGGCATTAAGGTTATGAATTTTAAACATATCATGGATGTCTTTTGCTACCTGAACACCATTTGCCCCCATATTATCCAAGCGGTTTACATAAGGCGCTGTGTATTTAGCACCAGCCTTGGCTGCCATAAACCCCTGCATAGGTGTATAGATAGCCGTGGCAGTAATGCTAATGCCCTTTTGTGAAATAAGATGCATGGCCTTTAGCCCTTCAGGGGTAACAGGAACCTTTACAAAAAAATCCTCTCCAAACATCCCTGCCATGTACTCTGCTTCTACCAGCATATCCTCTGCAGTTTTGGAAATAACCTGTGCGTGGAGCTGAGAGCCCTTTGGGATGATATCTTTGATGCTTTTAAGCAGTGCAATAGGATTTTCACCAGCTGCTTTCAGTATGGAAGGGTTGGTGGTTACCCCATCGTAGGGGTACGCACTGTACAACCGCTCAATTTCTTTTAGATTCGCGTTATCGATGAGTACAAGCATTGTCAGCCTCCTAAATTATACCAAAGTCTTTTAAGCACTTTTGCAAACCTATTCCAGTATCCGAGAAGGTCAATCCCAGATCCGCTGCCTTTTGGGTATTTAGCCGGACATCTCTGGGTTTATCGGCATATCGCTGTGTATCCTCAATAAGTATCTGGGCAAGGTTTTCTTCACGGCCCAGCAAGGTTAAGATATGCTTCACCACCTCATACCTGCTCATACTGTTTTGCGAACCCAGATGATAGGTGCCATAGGGAAGATCAAATACCTTAATGATATTTTCTAACATTTCATACACATAGGTCATACCCCTAAATTCATTAGGCGAGGCTGTAATGGTCTCCCCTTTCAGCACAGCCTGCAATGTCTCCCAAAGAATGTTGCTGGCCATATTCAGTGAATACTCTGGCAAACCAAAAAGCCATGTAAACCGGACCACCCACAGTTCATCCAGTATCTCTTTCAAAAGACCTTCCGCTTCCAGTTTGTTCTGTCCATAAACAGTATCGGGTACTGCGATGTCTGTTTCGCTAAAAGGCCCTTGGTTGGGGTTTCCGTTAAATACCTGTTCGGTACTGATGAAGAGTAGTTTTCCCCCTACATCCTTGGTTGCTTTGG
>CAYNCW010000383.1:0-2332 GCA_964395635.1 uncultured Oscillospiraceae bacterium | reverse complement strand
GGCAAGGGGCCCGGGCGGTTCCCGCAGAAACTGCAATGCTAATTGCTGCCACAAAGCAATCAATGGACGCTGCGGTAAAAGATGGAAATTTCTCAGAAACCGGTGCCGGAATTATAAACACAGTAATTGATGCCCTTTTGACAGATACATCGTTGTCAGAAACGGGCATAGCAAAGATTGAAGAATTGCGCGGAACGCTTGGTGAAGCCGCCCAAAGCGGTGACTTTGGATCTTCTGTTGCTCCGGTACTACAACAAATTTCTGATGTGCTTGCATCCGATAAAAGCGTACCGGATTCTGTAAAGCTACTATGGGACAGCACAAAAGCTGAATTTGAGAGTCATATTAAAAAAGACGACCTTTACACACCGTTTGGCAAAGCGCTGGAATCTGCAGTAAAACTAATAACAGAAAATACAACACTGGAAAAAGCAGCTGCAGAAAAGGGCCCCAAAGTAAAGGATTCACTGGACAAATCAGTAGCCGAAACCGATTTTGCTGGGTCTGGTAAAAATATGGTCGATGGTGTGGCAAAGGGAATGGACGATAGCACTCCTGCGCTAGAAAAGTCCGCCAAGGATGCAGTGGACGCTACGGACAAAGCCTTTGCTGATGCGGCAGACGCGCACTCTCCTGCAAGACGTTTTATCCCGCACGGCGAAAACATTGTAGACGGCGTGGCCAAAGGTATCGAAGATAAAACCACTGACCTTGAAGCAGCCGCTACAGATATTATACAGTATGCACATGATGCCGCTGATAATGAAGTAAATGGGCTGAATTTCCCAGCCATAGGAGAGTCTATTTGCGAAGGAATGGCAGACGGTATCCGCAGTGGCATTCCGTCTTTAGTAAATGCAGCCAGAGACGCAGCAAAGGCAGCATACGAAGCAGCGAGAGATGAGCTAGACATAAACTCCCCTTCCAGGAAATTTAAATACTTGGGTGAAATGTCTGTAGCGGGGTTTAACGAGTCGTTGGCATCAGGGGAAAACGCCCTCAAGATGGATGCAAGTGCTCTTATGCAATCAGCATACTCTGCGGTTTATGCCACACAAAGGCAAATCGGTGCTACACAAGGATCCACTATTGTTCAAAATGAATCTTCTTCTACTATGACAGAGAGTAAAATAACCATTCAAAAGATTATTGTTGAGGGCTCTCCTATTAATACGAACCTAGATGCAAAGCAAGTGGGGAGAGTGCTGGGAGAAAGTGCCGCTAAAGCGATCAGGCTCAAAGGGGTTTTTGCTCTTTAATAAAAGGGGGGTTAACTTGTAATGCGATGTAATGAAGACCTGGCTATGTTGGCAAAAGGTGGGAACCGGGAGGCAATGGCTGAACTATGGGAGCAGAACACAGGATTGTTGTTTATGCTAATGAGCAGATTCTTTCCGTTGTGCGCCCGACATGGTCTTACCGAGGAAGATTTGCGGCAGGAATGTTATTTTGCCCTGCTACGAGCTATAGCCTCCTATGACCCAAATAAGGGGTTGCTCCTGGCATCCTATCTATCTTACCACATTCGAAACGTGGCTCAGGAGGCCCTTGGAGGAAGACGCAGAAAGGGAACTCCCCCGCTCATTGTGTCTCTTGATGAACCTGTGCCAGGAACCGAAAATTGTACCATAGGCGATATCATCAAAGATGAAAGCGCAGAGGCCGCAATAGACAAGGTACAAATTGATTGGCTGCGTGAACAGCTGCAGGCCTGTTTAGATGATTGCCTGTTCCAGTTAAAACCGGAGCAGCGCGATACTATTCGTTCCCGGTACTTCGAGGGTAAAAAGCTGCGTGAAATAGCAGAAACGGACGGTGTATCTGTGGCGAATGTCCGGCAGAGGGAGCAGGCTGGGCTGCGTGCCCTACGCCGTTCTAGCTACAAAACCGGTCTACATACTTTCTTGGAGGACTCCAGCTGCCACGGTTATGGCTTAACAGCATTCCGAAACAGAGGATTTGTTTCTCGTGTTGAAGTGCTGGCAGGGGTTGGTTAGCTGTACGTCTTGATGAATATGCTACACACAAATAGGGCCCCTCCATGGCTGAGAGGCCCTATTTGTCGATAGATTTGCGGGTACGAATGTAAACCGACATGGGTCACATGAATTATTATAAATTTAAGGCTGATATTCGCCCACTAACCATAAGCGTCGCTATATCATAGGCGCTTATACTTGCTAGGGGTCTGGCTGCTTCGCTGTAGCGTCCGCCTTGATAGCCGTTCTGTTACCCTTGTGGGACCACATCCTAACATCTTACCTATATTACATATTCTTTGGTTTAGTTTGGTTTCTATAATGATCCCGAATTGTGTCGGGGTTGTGTATGA
>CAYNCW010000382.1:0-2335 GCA_964395635.1 uncultured Oscillospiraceae bacterium | reverse complement strand
GTCACAAGGGGGCCTTAAATGACCACATCTATCATAATACACCCGCAGTTCGCCACTCATTACATAACCACCACCAGTCTGAAGTTGTATTCCGTTATTGTGATAGATCCCAGATACTAGCATATGGACAAGGTGGGTAATGTCTATTTGTGAATTGTATTCACGATAAGGCAACAAACACTCCTCTACCCATCCCCTGAAATCGATACCGCAAAACGGTTCATAGTTTAATTCGGCAATTGGATTTAGGTCGGGCGTACCTTGTAAATCTAAAACAAGATACGCTTTTCGTATTGGTCTTCTGGGATCAATATCAAAAAGGTCAAAGCGAACAACCGAATTTGTCGGATGATTTCGCAAAGCCAGATCAATCGTACTATAGGAGTCTACTTTAAACACCTTCTATCTCTTAAAACTCTGTACATCTCGGTATGAGGCCTTATCCGCTTACTGTGCTCAAAACATCTGTAAGATGGGATACTTCATTTTATGTATTAATTGCAAAAGATGTTCTATAGCAAAATAGAGAGAATCGCCTGAGTGCATAAGCACCCAGGCAATTCTCTCTGTAAATATGGTAAAGTGTTGTGTGTATTACTTGGATTACAGCTTACCGTCACTGATGAGTATGTGGCCACCTATCGAGGTTGAAAAATGCAGGTATCCATTGGTATCTACCCATGGTTTTGCATCCTTTAACTGGGTATAGGTATTTGCTTCTTGATTATAGGCATACACAACCAGCGCATCTGTTTTCATACCTTTTGGCAGTTTTGCTGCTATGGTTGCAGGTAGACCTAAGGATCCATTCTGATTCAGCGATATCGCGGTTACGTTGTTTTTAAACCACTTTTGAAATGTTTTTACAGTATCCTGGATAGTTTGGTTAAACCCAACCTGAATATCTTTGGTTGCCAGGGCTGGATCGATGCTTAGCCGCTGTGTTACCACACCGTCTACCACTGTGTCAAAATGGATTGTAAGGGTTACTCCGGCTTTCTCAGCCATATTCTTGGCTGCTTTTAGCACAGACAAATCGGCCTTGGTATAGTTTCTGGCAGCAATGCTGATAGCCGTGGTATCTGGCGATTTTTTGGCTAATGCATCTTTAAGCAAAGCTTCCAGATCATTTACGGTAAAGAGTTTACCTACAGCAGCGTCTATCTTGCTGGAACCGCCGCCTCCACCCAAATTAACAGTACTTTCCTTGACGGTGCTTCCTCCGCCACCACCGGAATAGCTATATGGACCGGTATTATTGTTTGTCACCGACACAAAGATGGTTTTGGTGGTTTTTGTAGGGTCGTTGAATGTAACGGTAACGGTGGCACTGCCTGCTGCCACCGCTTTTATGGCAACAGACCCGTTTTCACCCAGTGTATCCGGGGTAACGGTTACGGCATCGGTATTGTTGCTGGAGATTGTTGCCTGGGTAGCCAAGCTGCCCAACTTTACATTGAAACTGGCTTGGCCGCCAACCCGTAGGTTGTAGCTGGTGGCAGCGTCAATGCTGGGCAGCACAGTATCTGCCGGTGCAAAATCGCTGTCGTCAGGGATTTCCCGCGGAATACCAAAGACTTCAAAGTTTAGGTCAACGGTTTTTACATCCACCCCATCTACACTGAAAATCAGTTTTCCAGTGTATTTGCCTTTGGGGGTACCCTCCTTGTACAAAATACGCACCTTGCCGATAAACCACTGTTCGATTCTGTCAATGCGGGGATTATTGTTGTTTTCAATAATGGGAGAAAGCTCATTGCTGCCATCTGCTGTCCAGTATTTATGCAGACCAAACTTATCGGTGCCTTCTAGCCGTACCGATATATTTTTTAGTGGCCCTGCGCCCACATTGGCAAAGAATACATCGTGATACCCTCTGGAAGTATAAATTTCCACCGGCCTTGGGCTTGGGCCGTTTACAAACAGTGACCCGTCGGCAGCAGCGGCATCCCGCTTAACCAAAGCTACCTTGTAGGTGGCTACATCTCCGTTTTCGGCTGTTACAGTGTAGGTTACCACCTGGCGGTAATCATTGATGGTTTCTTTATTGGTTTGCACTACATTGCCTACTTTAACGGTGGAAAGGTCGTCAGCATAATACTCTAAAATGATCTTGCTTAAATCAAGGTTGGCGTTATCTGAGATAAATGCATAGTATTCGCCCCAGTAGGCCAGTTGATCATCTTTGCTTTGCACTCTGTATACCGGTATACGGTTGTTTTGGCCAGGAAGATAAAATGCTACTTGATAAAAATAATTATCTGAAGAGGAGTTGTTGGTTGCAGTCACGCGTATCTTCAAGGTAAATTTCTGTTCAGGGTCAGATTAAAGGGAT
>CAYNCW010000381.1:0-2337 GCA_964395635.1 uncultured Oscillospiraceae bacterium | reverse complement strand
CCCCTATCCTCTCGCTGAAAATTACGGATAACGAGAGGCTAGGTTATTATGCAAAATCATACGAAACGAGTATATACATTGTATCGTGTTTCCACAGTGGGACAGGTAGAAAAGGACGATATCCCCATGCAAAGGCAGGCCTGCCGGGAATTTGCCGATAATCAGCATTGGGAAATTATCAAGGAATTTTCCGAAAAGGGTATTTCCGGGTTTAAGGTGTCCGCGAAAGACCGCGATGCCATTCAAGAAATCCAACGCGATGCCGCTTTAGGCAAATTCGATATTCTGCTTGTCTTTATGTTTGATCGTATCGGACGCCGTGAAGATGAAACTCCATTCGTGGTCGAGTGGTTTGTAAAAAACGGCGTAGAGGTATGGAGCGCCCGTGAAGGTCAGCAGCGGTTTGACAATCATGTGGATAAGTTGACAAATTATATCCGCTACTGGCAGGCTTCCGGCGAAAGCATTAAAACCTCTATCCGTACCAAAACAAGGCTTGGGCAGATCGTACAGGAGGGACGCTTTCGCGGCGGTACCGCCCCCTTTGGATACCGGTTGGAAAAGCAGGGCCGGTTCAACAAGAAAAATCATGAGCTTAATGAAATCGTGATTGACGAAAATGAAGCGCAGATTGTTCGGAAGATATTCGACCTCTATCTAAATCAGGGTTACGGTTCTCTGCGTATTTGCCATTACTTAGACGAGCATGGCATACGAAATCGAAGCGGCAATAATTTTACCAACACCACCATCCAGCATATGCTTAAAAATAACGCCTATACTGGCGTACTTAAAAGCGGCGATACGGTATCGGACATTTTTCCGGATTTACAGATCATTGATGTACATACCTTTGAAAGCGCGCAGGAGCTCCTAATCAAGCGTTCCCGCGACTACGAGGGGCGGACAGTCCCATTGAACACCAAAGGAAATACGTTATTATCCGGCAATATCTTCTGCGGACATTGCGGGGCACGGCTTACCCTCACCACAAACGGAAAGAAATATGTCCGCAAAAGTGATGGCGGTGTAACAATTACGCCTAAAGTCCGTTATGTCTGTTACAACAAGACCCGCCACCCTCATCTTTGCGATGGGCAAACCGGATATACAGCAAAAAAGCTGGACGGCATGGTGGAGCAAATTGTGAAAAATATTTTTGAGCAGATCAAAGGATGTCCAAAAGAGGAACTCGTGGAAACAAGATATACCGAGCATATCGAAGAATGCAGGGCGAATCTAGCACGAGCCAATTCGGAGTTACAAGCCAGCAACGCTGAACTTAACGAGTATGAAGCAGAGGTTATTAATGTTATTCGAGGAAACAGCAAATTGAACTCCGAGCTTCTAAACAAGTTGCACAGCGAGGCATCAAAGCGTGTTTCCGACGCTAAATTAAGGGCAGCCTTTTGCGAAGCCGAACTGGCAAACAGCGAACAGCGGTATATGGAGTTCCAGAGCGAGTATGACGTCCTGCTAAATTGGGCTGATGTCTTTGACCAAAGCAATATTGAAACAAAGAAAATGATCCTCACGCATATTTTAAGCTCTGTGCGGGTGAGCCGGGATTATGAGTTGGACATTGATCTGAACGTCACTTGTGAGCAATTTGGAATTGCCACATTAGTGGGTCTAGCAGATGCGGGGGGATCCGGCTTAAAATCCATCGGTTGAATGGCATTCAATCCATAAAATCAAACCGAGCAAATTAAAGGCAAAATAAAAAAGCCTGATAAAATCAGGCTTTTTGGTGGAGACGATCGGGATCGAACCGACTACCTCTTGAATGCCATTCAAGCGCTCTCCCAGGTGAGCTACGCCCCCAGATATTTCCATTTGTGGAATTTTTTGTAAAAACAAAGCAATTTATATTGTCATTGGTATGCCATTGAAGCGGGGTAAAACTGAGTGAATTTTGGTGGCCGTGTAATCGCCCAATCTGCTCTCCCAGGTGAGCTACGCCCCCAAATATTCTATTAAGCTTGTACATGATATAACAGCTATCTCTGAAGACAGTCGTGTGGCGAATGATCGGGCGAGATGTGGGCGAGAGCAGAATATGGAGATGAACCTTATTTGAGAGTATTTGGAATGACTTTGATCTTATCGGGGTTTTGGGAATATCGGTTATACAATTGCGTGAAACGCACGAACTCGCTTTTGGGGGAGAGGTCTTTTTTATGATGCTGAATGTGTTTTTTTATGAAGGGGTCAGTTTTGGGAAAAAAGAAATTCAGTCCCGTACCAAAACAAATTCCCTGATATTGAATTACCCTGGTGTAAAGGTAGAAATCCCCATAATGCGGATCACCGCTTAGACCCACATCAATGATTGTG
>CAYNCW010000380.1:0-2340 GCA_964395635.1 uncultured Oscillospiraceae bacterium | reverse complement strand
ATAGCCTTATCATACTTACGCTATTACTTATTGTCAATAAAATAAATTAATAATTCTGCTAAAAATATAGTTATTATGCTTACATTTGTCACCCGACCTGTGTATCCACTAAATTTATCATCAGCATTTATGCCTATGTTCATTATGTTTCTTTGTATAAAATAACAGCCTATTTGGTTGATAGATAAAATAATGTATACTTTTTTGTATGAGTTAATAAGTAAACAACTCCTATTTGGCATATCGCCAATTTTTATATCGGTTTTTTGGATGTATAGAAAATATTGGTAGGTGGTTTTGGGCAAAAAAAGACCCGGTATATAAACCGAGTCTTTTGTACTGTTTTGTTGTTTATAACAAGTATTATGGTATGTATATTCCCGCTGCCGCCAGAGCGGTAAACACCACTGATAACACCCCGTACAACACAGGTTGGTGCAGCGTATAGACCAGTAGCGCCCTACGACCCACAGCCGCTAAAAAGCTGGAATGGGTCTGATAGAAAAAGGATGGCATATACCCCTTTTCAAAAAACACCCCAACATAGCTTCCGGCAAAAAATAAAAAACCCCAAGGCATGATTGGAAAGTAATCTGAAGAGAAAAAGGTTTTTGCAGGAAAGCCCAAGGGGAACAAAACGCCAACATCATAAAGAAGCTGCGGCATCTGCACAGAGAAAATGCCAAACATCCCAATATACCCCTGGCCAATGGTTCTGGTTACCCCAAAAAGCAGCAACATCAGCAGCAGCCCCCAAAAGGCCGGAAGCTTATCCAATACAGTTTGCAGTAGCCCATAAAGTATCATGCTGCAACCCAATAAATGCAGGATGCCAAAGTATATTACCTGCTCCGGCATGGCAAAAAAGGTAACGGCGCTAATGGCCATACCCACCAGCAGCACCTGTAGCCCCCGCTTTATATTATTTTTGGAATAGCGGCAACAAATACCTGAAACCAAGATAAACGAGCTGCAGATATACAGCTGTAATCCGTTTAAAAAGGGACTGTAGAAATTAAAGGGCAGATAAAACAAAAATGCAAGGTCATACAGCCCGTGGTACAGCACCATCAGCAGCACACTCAGCCCTCGGACTTCATCCAAAAATCCATTTCTTCCGGTGCTTTTTGCCCCCAAAATATTCATTCTGTCCCACCTCCTTATGCCACCGTTGCTGTTGGGTGCCCATTATTGTGGGATATAGCTGTCCAATAGCTCCTGAGCAGTCTCATTGTCCGGCAGCATCAGCAGAACCACATAGTCCCCTTGATCCAACACAACCGCGTTTTGTGCGATTGTAAAGGCATCCAGAATATCGTAGTTGCGAAATTCTTCCATACGGCGCTCTTTATAAAGATACAGTGCGTCACGTATTTTGTCTCTTGTTCCGGAAGCAGGGGAGATAATGGCCAGATCACAAAGCCCGTTCTTTGCATCTGTCCGAAACACCACAAAGCTGCTGACTTCCGCAGCAGTTATCGTATAGTAATCCAGCAGTCCTTTGGCATCCAGCTCTTGGGCCTGGTTGTTTTCCATGGCCTCATAAATAGCCTCGGCAGCTCCTCTTGGATCTGCATCCGCCACTGCTTCTTTTATGCTTACTTCACTGTGTATGGCAGCTCTTGTGTTCTTTTCTGCTGTTTTGGATCCACACCCCGTAAGCAACAGAGCCGATGTCAGCAGGAGCCCGGCACATGATAGTATCGCGTTCTTTTTCAATTTCATTTTCCCCATTTACAATTGATATACCAATGTATAACAAAACTGTTTCATAGTATACTGTATGGTTAGGTTAAGCAAGGTTGGTATTAGAGTATAGTATCTACACTCTATATGTCAAGTGTTTTCGACAAAGTTTACGCAAAGTTTACCGTTTTGGCAGGATTTTTCGTGTTGTTTTGTGTTTCAATTCCATTTGCGATTGTATTGTTTTAGTGTTATAATGATTTTTAAATGTAAAATATTATTAATGTAACACTTTACCACGCTGTAACATGTTCTACCTTTTTACAGGGTATGACAATAGGTTTCCCAAATACTATTTAAATTGTCAGGAGGAGTCAGTAATGGCACGTATTTACAATTTTTCCGCCGGACCATCCACCATGCCCCAATCGGTTTTAGAAAAAGCAGCCTCAGAGCTTTTGGAATATGGGTCCTCCGGACAATCTATCATGGAGATGAGTCACCGATCATCCGAGTACATAGAAGTATTTGAACATAGTAGAAACCTGCTTCGTGAGGTCATGCAAATCCCTGAAAATTACAAGATTCTGTTTATTCAGGGCGGTGCCACCTTACAGTTCAGCATGATCCCCATTAACCTAATGACAAAATCAG
>CAYNCW010000379.1:0-2343 GCA_964395635.1 uncultured Oscillospiraceae bacterium | reverse complement strand
CTAAATTGCTCCGTGACGATTACTGTGACGGACTTGGTAACTGCTTGCCTGTTTGCCCAACCGGAGCAATTACATTTGAGGAAAGAGAAGCGGCAGAGTTTAATGAGTCAGCAGCAAAGGCGAACACGGAAAATAAGCCTCAAACCTTAGCTTGCGGTTGTCCCGGTACGCATTCCAAATCTCTAAAGCGTGATAACTGCCCCGAAGTAGAGATAGCGCGCACGGCAGCGGTGCAAACCCATCTCAGCCAATGGCCGGTGCAGATTAAGCTCGTACCGCCGAATGCATCGTACTTTAACAACGCTCATCTGCTCGTTGCGGCGGACTGCACCGCCTTTGCCTACGGCAACTTCCATAGTGAGTATATGAAAAACAAAATCACCATTATCGGTTGCCCCAAGCTCGATGAGGGCGATTGCTCTGAAAAGTTGACTGCCATCTTGAAGATGAACGACATAAAGTCTGTGACAGTTGCCCGAATGGAAGTGCCATGCTGCGGTGGAATTGAAAACGCTGTGAAAACTGCTTTACAAAATTGCGGTAAGATGATCCCGTGGCAAGTGGTTACTATCTCGACAGACGGCAGAATTTTAGAACAATAGGAGGAACTATTTATGTCAAATCAAATGTTTTGTTTCCAATGCGAACAGGCTTTGGGGGGGAAGGGTTGCACGGTCAACGGTGTGTGCGGCAAAAAGAACGACACCGCAAATTGGCAGGATAAACTCACCGGCAAGTTGATTGCGCTGGCCAAAACCGCCAAAGGAAAGGCCACAAAAGAAACCGACAAGCTCATCATTGACGGTTTATTCACCACCGTAACCAATGTGAACTTCAACAACGAAACCATCAGCGCCTTGTGCGACAAGGTAGATGCGGCGAGGGCAAAATTTTCTGCTGCGGAAGAAATGGACATGGAATCCATGTGGGGCGATGATGAGGACATTCGCTCCCTCAAATCCCTCATCTTGTTTGGGCTTCGTGGTATGGCGGCCTATGCACATCATGCATACATTCTCGGCAGAACCGATGAAACCGTGAACAGCTTTTTCTACAAGGCTCTTTCCGCCTTAGACGAAAAGCTGTCAGCAGATGAGCTGCTCGCCCTTGTGATGGAAACTGGCAATGTCAATCTCAAATGCATGGAGCTGCTCGATGCAGCCAATACCGGTGTTTACGGCAACCCTGTACCTACAACGGTTACTTGCAATATTGAGAAAGGCCCATTCATTGTGGTATCGGGGCATGACCTCCACGACCTCAAATTGCTTTTGGAGCAGACCGAAGGCAGGGGCATCAACATCTATACCCATGTGGAAATGCTCCCTGCTCACGGTTATCCCGAACTCAAAAAGTTTCCACACCTCAAAGGTAATTTCGGCACAGCTTGGCAGAATCAGCAGAAGGAGTTTGAGAATATTCCTGCTCCTGTACTGTTTACTACCAACTGCATCATGCCGCCGAAATCAAACTATGCGGACAGAATCTTCACCACCTCAGTGGTTTCCTATCCGGGCATGACGCACATTGGTGATGACAAGGATTTTACCCCTGTTATTAAAAAGGCGCTTGAACTGGGTGGTTATACGACTGACACGAAGATGACTGGCATTAATGGCGGCGATACGCTGACCACAGGCTTTGCCCACGGCACTATTCTCGGTGTTGCCGACAAGGTGATTGATGCAGTAAAGAGCGGTGCAATCAAGCACTTCTTCCTCGTAGGTGGCTGTGACGGTGCTGCTCCCGGCAGAAACTACTACACCGAGTTTGTAAAGCAAACCCCGAAAGATACAATAATCCTCACCCTTGCTTGCGGAAAGTATCGTTTTAATGATCTTGACCTCGGCGAAATCGGCGGTTTGCCACGCATACTGGATGTGGGGCAATGCAACGATGCTTTCAGTGCAATTCGTGTTGCGGTCGCACTTTCCGAAGCTTTTAACTGTACTGTAAACGAACTTCCGCTGACCTTAGTGCTTTCGTGGTACGAGCAAAAGGCCGTGTGTATCTTGCTTTCTTTGCTTGCTCTCGGCATCAAGAATATGTATATCGGCCCCAGCCTTCCGGCGTTTATCTCTTCAAACATTCTGAATGTATTGGTTGAGAAGTGGAACTTGACTCCGATTTCCTCGCCGGAGCATGATTTGAAGAAAATACTTGGATAAATAACACCGTTACATGCTTTGCTTTGTTTATAGCTCAAACGCAGACGAAGCAGCGTAGACCATTGCAATTAGTGAGTTCTTGAGCATTAACAACATATAGCTATAAAAAGGGCTCTCTCCGTTTTCTGACGGAGAGAGCTCTTTTTGCGTTTCGGCGCACATTTGAAGGAGGATA
>CAYNCW010000378.1:0-2377 GCA_964395635.1 uncultured Oscillospiraceae bacterium | reverse complement strand
ATGCCGATAAATGCACCTTCGCAGGCAAATATGGCATATGGCAATACAAAGGAAATGTACCGGGATATATGGGGAGCTGCGACGGAATAAACACAACGGTGGATTTGAATCAAGCCAGCAAAGATTACGCCGGGATTATTCAATCAAAGGGTCTTAATAAACCTGTAAAAGGTTCTGCCAAATAACAAGGACTTTTTTGAGTATATGGATCCTCTCTTTTGTATTTCTACCATTGCAAAGGTAGATTTTATTTTCAAAAAGGATAAGACTATTATATGTATGCACCCTACGGAGATAGGTATCTTGAAGATATACTAGGCTTATGGTATACTAAATAAATATTCGATGGAAAATGCTATAGTATAGACAACAGTATATTCGGATAATGATAGGCATCATAACCCGAACAGCTGGATAAAAGAAGCAGAGACTATTCTAAAGATAGTCTCTGTTTTCTTCTTTTTTACAAGAAAGCAATCTAGTCCTGTAATAGAACCAATTGTTATTAAATTCCATAGTATAGTAGAGAATCAAATGCTATACTATGGAGGGCTGTTATGGACATTTTATCACTAATATTGATATCTTTTGCTGCCACAGCAGACAGTTTTATTGTAGGACTGGGATATGGTGTAAAAAAGGTACATATTTTGGGAACATCCAATCTCTTTATATCTGTATGCTGTTTGCTGGGAACCTCATTGGCTATGCTAATAGGGAAGTGTTTGGGTAGCTGGATACCCACAGGACTTGCAGAAATGCTTGGTGGATTGGTATTGCTGTGCTTTGGTCTATATATGCTCTATAGTGCCATAATGCCCCCAAAGGAAGGAATCCGCAAGTTTACAAACGACCCCCAAGCGGTGGACAAGGATCATTCCAACAAAATCGAACTGCGAGAATCTTTAATGATAGGGCTGGTGCTAAGCCTAAACAATATGGGGCTTGGTATCGGTGCAGGAATTTCAGGATATCCCATTATGATAACAGCGGTGATATGTGCTGTTGCCAGCTTTCTCTTTGTTCAAGCGGGAAGTAAATGCGGCAACAGGATAACAAGCGATTCACATGGTAAAAGGTTGGAAATTTTCTCTTCCATATTGGTTATTTTATTAGGTATACGAGGCTTTTTTTAAAAGGAGTTTTAAAAATACAAGGGGTGTTGCATTGGCAACACCCCTTGTTAATACTATCCGTTCTTATCGGATATGCTGGTCTTTATAGGCTTTTAGCCTAAAAGGGAGCTTACTTTCTCTTGCGGCTCACTACAGCAGCAGCGGCAAGTGCCACAGTACCAAGGGTTACTGCAAGGTCAACACCGTGGTTAGCACCAGTGCTGGGGTTTTCAGTTACTCCAGGAGCGGTAGTGGGAGGTGTGGTAGGTGCTGTGGGATTTTGCTCGATAATGGTTTTATCGGTGATTTCTTCGTTGGTCATTACAAAGCTTCCCAGGTAATTGGTTTTGAACACAATCTCATCGGCGCCGGAATCATAAGTGGTGCTGATGGGAGTGAGCTTACCATCGCGGTACAGGTAGGTGTACATACGGGTAAAGGTATCGGATACATCGGACACGTCAATGCGCATTTCTCCATTGGTGGGGAAGTTTACGCCAGAGCCAAAGGTCAGGAATTTGAAGTCTTGGTCTTCAAATTTCTGTACGATTGCAGGAATTACATCATGGGTAAAGGTGAAGTTGGTGTCAGCCATACCGGAAACCTTACCGATGTAGGTCCAGCTGCCATCCTCAGCTTCAAACTGAACATTTTTGTAGTTGTAGTTTTTAGCCAGGGTTGTAAACTGCTTTTTCAGGATTACAGGCTTATCATTGGAAATAGAAATGATATCGCCTTCGCTGAAGCTATCAATTTCCTCATCGGTAAACTGGCCATATCCTACTTTAAAGGTCAGGTTACCAACTTCAAAAGCAACAGCGGTGCTTTCGGTTTGACCGGTAGCGGAAAGGTTATACTCAACGTCGGTCAGTTTGGTTCCCCAGTTTTCTTTGGTCTTTACAACCAGATTGTAGGTGGCAGTATTTCCGCCGCCTTTTTTCTCAATCTTGGCACTGGAAATGGTGGAAGTACCCTTTACAGCTTTCAGACGGAAGTTACCGCCGCCCAGCATAGCAGAAGTTACAGGAGACACACTGCCGGCAGCAGCCGCAGGGTCAATGCTGGGAGAAGTAATATCGGATTTATACACTTTAAAGGTGTACTCTTCACCGGGTTTTAGATGGGTTTCAGGTCCAACAATTTTGTTGTTGGTATCAACCAACACAAGTTCGTTCATGGTCAAGGAGATTTCGTTGCCGCTTGTTCCGTAGCTCACCCGAGCTCCGGATCTTGCCATGGGTTCACTGTAGGTGACGATGTCA
>CAYNCW010000377.1:0-2378 GCA_964395635.1 uncultured Oscillospiraceae bacterium | reverse complement strand
ATTTTATGAGTTCTATTCGTTAAGGTCAAATAGTATGGGGGTCACTATATCAATGCTAGCCCCCATACCAAAACAACCTATACAAAACTACCCAAGGTATCCAGTATAAACTGCATTTCCTGCGGACCATACCGTTGGTCGCAGGGTAATGACAGTATATGATTGTATATATAGGTTGCTCCAGGGTAGTTGATGGCTTCTATGTAGGGTGGGACAGGCCAAAATAGCTTAGCCACAATACCTTGTTCCTTACAGTGCTTCTGCAATGCATCCCGGTTTTGGGCATAGACAGAAAAATGGGAAGGGCAAACACCATCAGATAAAACAGGGAAAAAAGGCTGTATAGTTTCTAATTGCCGGATGCCTTCCAGTAGCTGCAAATAGTTTTCTCGCCGCTTTTGTATCATGAAAGAGACAGGATAGCCATTCACTATATCTATAGATTGCTGGTCGCTTTTTTGTATGGAAAACACCTTGCGAAGAAGCAGTTCGGCATCCCAATACAAAGTTTCTGCATGATGGCAGATAGTGGCGTTTTGCGTTTCTATTGCCACACCACTGCTTGAAAGGCAAGCATACCGCAAATCCAGATGACTTTGATGGATCTCTTCTGGCTGTAGCAAAAACTGGCCGCCGCGTTTGATAGCAATACCGCCACAAGTTACCCCAAACCACTTGCGAAAGCTGGATGCAACATAGGTTACACAGTCTGGGATACCACCTTTGGAAAATACGGAGTGGGTGGCATCCAATAATACAGCAATTCCCCGGTTGGCACATTGCTGTGCAAAGACTTCATCAAAGGTGTTAAAGCCAAAATATCCGCAAAGATGAAATATACTTATTTCCTCTAGCATTGCTGGATCATACAGGGGGTTTAGCTGTGGATCCAGATCGTAACATACAATGCGATAGCCGGCTTTCACATACCCATCCATTACCGTTTCGCAGGTAAAGGCAGGTAGATAGGCTACACGCTTTTGGTCGGTATGCATCCAGTCCAAAATGGATAACAGGATGCCACAGCGACCGGACATCATGTGTCGGATATCGTCCTGTGGCCCTACAATTTGTTCAATCCAGCCACTGTTTTGATTAGGCAGTGTTTCCAGTGGAAAGGCCCCGCCTATCAGTAACTTGTCTGCTGTTGTCAAATGGTATCACTCCATTTCTTATATAGAAGGATACATAAACGTATAGCTTACTCCTTTTCAAACTGGCCGCGAACCAATACCTGCCCGTGCTCCATCATCACAAGACCTTTGCTGATAACGCTGTCAATGGCAAGGCTTTTGTCCAACAGCAGGATGTCGCCATCTGCGCCCTGTTGCAAGCAACCCTTACGGGGATACAATTTGAGTGCTTTTGCGGGGTTAGCTGTAAGAAAGGATACAGCCTGGGCCAGTTCCATACCGTCTTCCACCAACTGTAGCACCAATTGATGTAAAGGTTTCATAGAGGCGGCTTCAAGCCCTATAAGCTCTCTGCGTTCATTCCAGCGGGGTAAACTGCCGTTAGAGTCGGAGCTTACCGTAATGCGATCTACCGAAACACCGCTTTCTAGTGCTGTTTTTATCATAGCAGCACATTTACAGGGATCCTGGGTGGCTGTAAAGTCAATGTAGCCGCCCAGCTTAGCGAATGCAATGCTATCTTCTAAGGCGTTTTGCACATGGGTGGGGCGGTATACCTCCACTGGCAGGTCAGAAAGCTCCAAAGCTTGCATCACGGAACCCAATCCATCTTTACCCACACCCAGGTGCAGATGCACGTAACCTGCTTTTCCGGTGAAAAGTCCGGCAATTCTGGCATCATTGCCAAGACGAATTAGCTCCAAGGGGGTAGGGTAGGAACTGCGATGATCTGCTATGGCTATTTTCACACCAATAACCTCTTGAATAAACACAATATCATCCCGCACACTGCCGGTGAGGGTGGGGGAGGGATACTCGTATGCACCGGTGAGGCAATATGCGGTTAACCCGGAATCATTTAGTCCTTTTGTCTTTGCAATTAATGCACGAATATCCCGAGTACTGCCGTCGGTGCCAAGCAACCCCACAAGAGTGGTTACACCAGCCGTAACACAATGGGATACACAAAGTTCCGGCACACGACTGGCCATGCCACCTTCACCACCGCCGCCAATACTGTGTACATGCTGGTCTAAATATCCTGGAAGTGCTATTAAGCCCTTTGCTTCCACCACCTGGACATCTGGGTAAGGACAGGGGAGATCTGAACCCATTTGCAGGATGGTGCCTGCACCGATGAGAATATCCACCGGACCCTCATGGGGGCGGTCAAACAGCATAGCGCCTCGTATAAGTAGCATATTCACAAACTTCCTTTCCAAATTCTTGTAATTGTATCTATAA
>CAYNCW010000376.1:0-2406 GCA_964395635.1 uncultured Oscillospiraceae bacterium | reverse complement strand
ATTGCTATTGTTTGTTATTTGCGTTATTCTATTGGTATATATAACAGTAGCATTTGAAGATAATGACATAAGAGGTGGTTGGCATAAGATTGGTTTTAAAAATCTTACTTATTCCCTTTGCCTTGTTAAGCAGCCTGTTGGGTGTCTGTGTTTATGCTTTAGGCAGTTTAGCGTCAATCGGGATACGGCTGTTAGCTGGTTTGTTTGGGCTTGGTGTTTTTGCAGGTATCATTTATGGCATCTGGATGAAAAGCATGGATTGGAACAGTATACTTTCATGCACAGCTATTACAACAGTGTTAACGGTGGCTGCTCTGTTCATCGAATCCATTCCCAGTATCTTATCCCGTTTTTCTGGATGGGTGTGGGGACTATAAACGATATTTTCAGTGGCTGAAAGTATCCGTTTATACAAAGGTGTACCACACGCCAAAGTGGTATGGGGTTCTACGCTCTCGGACATTTGCAAAATGGGGGGCGAGGCCCCAAAAGAAGGGAACGCATTTGCGCGTTCCCTTCTTTTATAGGGTGCAGGGAAAAGTTCTCCCTGCTGGGGAATCTGCCGCAGCAGATAGGGCAAAGCCCTGACGGGAACATAACGCTGGTTAAGCGTGTATTCCCGTCTGTCCCGGGGTGCAGGGGTATCCCTTGCCACACGCAAACTATTCTCGCTGTGCGAAATAGTTGTAGTGTGTTAGAACTAACCGTAAACGGTTGGTTCTAACCCCGCCCAAGGCGGGGGATGATGCGCAGGGCTTGCCGATATGCGCCAATGCTGCAACAAGAGGCAAAGGCTATAGCGCCGGACTGTGAAACAGGGGCATTTATGCAGCTGTTTTCATAGACAGTGCAGGAGGTTGCTGCTGCCTGTCCATTGGGCGTTGGGCTAAATCACAAAGTAGAGAGAATCGCTTTTTGCGGTTCTCTTTTTCATTGTGATGAATGCACAGGTAACAAGGGGTTTTACTGATGATAAACAACTGAGGAGGAAAACAGGATGAGCTATGCTATCATTCGCAATGTAAAGTATAAGCTAAAGGATGTAGGCAACATCAGCCGCCACAATGAACGGCAAAATAAACAGTACGGCAACCCCAATGTGGATGCACAAAAATCAAAGGATAACTTTCATATAAAGGCACCAACTGAGCACTCCTATCAAAAAGAGTTTGAACGCATCCGAGAATCGGAACACCTTTTGGGGAATATCCGCTCTACCGGCAAAAAACAGAGCAATGCAGTTTGTGAGTTTATCATCACCAGTGATAGCGCATTTTTTGAGGGTATGTCAAAGGAGCATCTACACAAATTCTTTGAGGACTGTTACGACTATGTGAAGCAAAAATGCGGGGAGCCTTATGTGCTCTCCGCTGTGGTGCATATGGATGAAAAAACACCTCATATGCATGTGGCATATATTCCGGTGGTGGACGGAAAGGATCGCAAGGGCAACCCTTGTAAGCGCATCAATTGCAGTGCATTTTGGAAAGGCTTTAACAGCTATGGCCAGTTGCAGGATGCGTTTTACCGGCACATTACCTCCCGCGGCTATCAGTTGGAACGTGGCGAGGTGGGAAGCCTCGCTGAGCATCTGACCGTCACAGCATTAAAGCGCAAAACGCTGGAAAAAGAAATTCTGGACATGGAAAAACAGCTGGCATGTGCTAAAGATCGTTTCGTAGCGTTGGAAAGCAAGGTCAAAAATATGGAAGGTGCAGTTCTATCCAGAAAGCGGTTGGATAATATCCACCCTGAGCAGGGGATGCTGGGGACAGTTAAAGGGGTTACGCTGGACGATGTGCAAAATCTCAAAAAGACGGCTGTGGAATACTATCTTCTCAATGAAAGAATGAAGGATTTAAGCGTTAAATATGTTAACCTGAAGAGCAAGGTGCCCACCGAAACCGAAAAGCTGGAAACCGCTAAAAAGCTATCCACTATACAGCAGCTGGAAAGTGATAAGGTTCGATTGGAAGCCCTGTTACATACTTATGGAATTGATGCTGATGGCCACAAGAGGAGCCTTGCTAAAGAGATGGAAAAGTAACTATAAAAAAACAGGTGATTGGTTCAGCTCTCTTCGCTGAATCAATCACCTGTTTTGTCGTCATATTGCTTTAATGCTGTTTTTAAATGTTCAAGGGTTGATAGAATGAACTCTTGTTGAGGTTTAGGTAGATCGTCAATATATATATTGCATCTGTTCGTTAGATTTCTAAGATAATCAATAGAAGTATGATATATGATAGCTAAATGCTCCAATTTTTCTATCGGTGGCAACAACGTATTATTTTCATATTTTTTAATTGTGCCAACAGTAACGCCTAATTTTTCTGCAACCGCCGCTTGAGTTAATTTAGTTTCTTCTCTACATTTTTTAAGCCTTAAGCCAAAATCGTAAATTTC
>CAYNCW010000375.1:0-2424 GCA_964395635.1 uncultured Oscillospiraceae bacterium | reverse complement strand
GAAAATATTTGGACTTCAGATTATGTGGATTCTCTGATGCTTCTATTTCAATACAATGAGATGACGATTCGGTTCAAAAGATTATGTAAGGAGAATAAATCATGCAAGAAAAACTAACCGTGCAAATAGAAACCCTATCCAATCTTTTGATCGGCGGGGCACCGGCTCCGTTTGAAATCGGCGGGATCGATCAATACACGGTTACACAGGACAAGCTTCCATACATCCCCGGTTCTACCTTGAAAGGTGCGGTCCGCAATATAGTCAGGGAAGACATATCTGCGGACCGGGATACGATCGCGGACTTATACATAAAATTTCTGCAAAAAGAAAAAGAAAAGAATATGGATTTTATCAACAAGCAAGAACCGGAGGTCAAAAAACGAATATTACACCAATACGATAAAAATCTGCACGAGAAAACGCTAACAGAAGAAGCTCTATTTGGAATTGTAGGGTTTAAAAAAACCCACTAACTTTTGTTCAGTGACTTATCTTTAGACAAAGAAACCGATCCATCCAACTGCTTCTCAATCGACGCAAAAGCTTTGATAGAAACCGAAGGCGATTCTCTGTCTTCCAATCCGAGAACCTACAAAACCGCGCGAAAAGGCCTCGTTTTCAAGGGCGAAATCCGACTCTACAAAATCGAGAAATTGGATAAAACCGCAATCGGATTGGTTAGACGCTACCTATGCGGTATCCTTGAACAATTTAATGACGGCATCCATCGCTTAGGCAATTCAAAAAGCCGTGGATATGGCAAAGTATTTGTCCGTGTCCTTGAGAGTAGTGGGGTGCCCACAGAATGAAAACCTACATCATTTCACTCAAGTCCACCGGCGCACTCACGCAACTGCCAGATTCACAAAGAGTGTTTGGGGCGCTAACATATCTATATGCTGAAACATTTGGACCCGAAAAGGCGACAGCATTTGTACAAGCTGTCTTATCAAAAAATCTCCACCTTGCACTATCCAATGTTTTGCCCATGGGTTATTTGCCGACACCACAGGAATATTTGATTGATTCTCTGAAAAAACATGGTTGCAACGATGTTGATCATAAAACGAAACGCAATGCCGTGAAAAAGAGGCAGTATTTAAAGGATTCAGAGATACACAAGTTGCTGCAAGACCCTACAGATTGCGAAAACCTGTTTCCATATGTCAAATTGGTAGAGCGACATCAGCTTCGCACATCGATAGAGAGTCTCAACAAAAAGATTCCCGGCTTGGACAGCAAGCTGTATTCGGTACCGGTTGTAATCCCTTTAGAGATGAACAATAAGAAAGATGACGGAAAGGTGCTTGTTGATTTTTGCTTCTATCTACAAATAGATGATTCCTCTCTGAGCAATGGTTTCTTTGAGGTCGTAAACAAGGCCTCACAAATCAATCAAACCATCATTTTGGGCAAAAGGGCATCCCAAGGGATGAATACATATCAGTTTGGAAACGTGCAAGAGAATCCCTTGCAGTATGACGAAAAGAAAGAACTCCTAAACACAGGTATGTTGCTGCCCGATCAGATTGATTTCGCGGCCTCTACACTGAAACTGTTTACCTCACAGCGTCGTCCTTTTGAAATGACAGGCGCATGGAACGAGAATGCCAAAAAGTATTTTATCAGCTTCATCGCACAGGGTAGTATTGTATGCGCCTCGGCCGGAGTTAGACACGCCGGTCAGTCAATCCGTTCCAAATTCAATGAAAACAGAGACATTGTTTTCGGCAACGCATTGTTATATCCCATATGGCCACGGGAAGGGAGTGTTGGCTGATGCAGAAATACAGATACCAGCTTCGCACTTTATCCAGCCTCATTGTATCTCCTCGAAGCAACAATGCGATTTATTTAGATGATACCGATTCCATTCCTGATTTCGTGTTATCCAACAACGAGTTTCTTGATGCTAAAAAGCTAAGAATCGTCTACCCTTTCTATCGCTATGGAGAATACAACATATATGATCCTAGAAATGCGCAGTATTATTTGCCAGGTTCCACAATCAAAGGTGCGTTGTGCAAAACGAATATCGTACCTACAAAGCCGCTAAACCTTTTGGTTGATGATATCCCCATCCCCAATGATTGGATTGCGTTGCGCAATTTATATAAGGCTCAGTATCTCGACACGCCTGACCAAGCCAGTTTTGGCGCGTTTTTTGAGAATGTTGGCGTTGAGATGGTAAAAGCCGATAAAAGCTTACTCGGTGAATTTTATGTCGGCAATGATACTCCCATGGATGAAGTTTGGAAAGCAACGACAGAGTCAACGAAAGCGAAAATCTTACAGATGCTGAAGTATTTGCAGCAAACTCAGGGCATTGTAGGCAAAAACGGATTCCAACAAAAATTGGGTGATGTAATGAAAAATCTATCTGATTTACAGTCCAAAGAGAACATCCTACTGCTGGGCGGT
>CAYNCW010000374.1:2218-2439 GCA_964395635.1 uncultured Oscillospiraceae bacterium | reverse complement strand
CATCCAAGCATTGCTGTGGCTTGCCACCATAGACTTGATTTGATTTAGCATGTCTTGTGATTGCATGGATAGCAGTATGTCTATATCCGTGTTGTCCCAATACTGCTGTATGTCTCCTATCACACCTGCAAGGGCACGATCACGCTCCCCAACAGTGTTTTTCTTATCATATGAAATGTTATAGGATATATGATAATCCAAGATCGCCCAAGCAGTGCGCT
>CAYNCW010000374.1:0-2208 GCA_964395635.1 uncultured Oscillospiraceae bacterium | reverse complement strand
CATCTTTGGTAAGCCTATATCCAAACTCGGGGTCTTCTTTTGGACGCCCGGTATATGCGCTACGTACCATCATTGCATTTTCCGTTCTGGAAAACCGTGCCGTCAAAGTGACAAAGGCGCGTTCTTCATCCGTGAGCGATACCCTAAAATCATTCATGGCAGTATCATTACCGATACGCTCGTTGCGGCTTTGATCCTCATTGCCCCATTCCACTAACGCTATATTAAAATCTGCAACAGGTTGATTCATGTAATTTGCAGTCTTCAATGCAAGTAATGACTGATAATCCGCTTCGTTTCCGTATCCAGCCTGACGTTCTTCCTTGTACAGCCTTTGTGTGCTCTCGGTGCGCATTTTGGTATATTCAGCCTGTTCCTCATTTGTGGCCTCTCTAAGCCCCGACAGTTCCCCATTGGTATAGACAGTGAACAGCTCAATCGCATCGCTTTCATAGGTGGAAATACCAGCGTGTTCTGTGATCCACCTTCCTTCTTCTTCATCCACAATGCCACGTACCTGCTTATTGTTAAAACGCATCTCAATTCCATCATCAACAAAACTGTAGGAAAGGCCAAACCCAGTATAGGGCTTTAGCGTTTCGTCCCACTGCGCCGCAAACTGCTCTGTCACATACGGGTCATTTTCGGGATTTTCCTCTGTGTGAATCGGGGCAGACACAGCCGAAGTAGCAAAAGCGGTGGTTACGCCTATGATTAGGCAAACACCCATTAGAATGGCAATCAGGGATGTCTTTTTCATTTTCATTATAGCCGTTATCCTTTCCTCAATCGCGTTTTTGCTGAAATTATTGCAAAGTGGAGTCAAGCTGCTTTGCTTTTCTTCCATGCTGATGAGTGTTCGAGCATAGGCCGATCTTGTGGTATTGCCAAAGGAGTGCACAACCGATTCATCACAGGTGAGTTCAAGGTCTCGGTTGGATAAAATATACATCACCCAAACCAACGGATTGAACCAGTGAATACAAAGGGCCGTGGTCAAAAGCAGTTTAGAGGCAGCGTCAAATCGCCTGACATGGACAAATTCGTGGGCTAAAATATATTCGATTTGCTCGGTATCGCTCCAATTTATGTTCTTCGGCATGAGTATGACGGGTTTAAAAATGCCATAGGTGAGCGGAGCCGCAATGCGACTGGATTGCCTGATTTCAATGGGCCTGGCTATTCTATGCTGGGCTGTCCAATTTGTTAGGAAATCGTTTTGAATCGGCAAGGATTGCCGGAACTCTCTGCGGCATTTAAAGTAAGATACTGTGAAGAACAATGCACAAAGCACCAAGCCGATTGCCCAGATAATCATATACGGTGAAATGTTACTTGCTGTAATCTGGGGTAAAATGCCACTTGAGATAGGAAATTCAGCCGGTGCAACAGGAATAACGGTTACAATCCCCATCCCTGCCGTCTCTTGGGGGGTGGGTATAGGATTGTTCATCAAAGAATAGGCGCTGAGTGGTGAGGGGAACGAAAATGGCACCAAAAGCCGTAGGATCACGATACCCCACAGAGCAAGAAAAATCTTTTTTGGCAAGTGGTTGATGGCCAAAGCTCTGATAACGGCAACCACCAAAATCATAATCCCACTGGAAATGCTCATTTGCAAAAGGCTCATCTGCACCACCTCATTCCAAATCCCCAACAATTTGTTTCAGTTTTTCAATCTGCTCGCCAGACAAGTTTTTTCTGCCAACCAATGCCGCAAACAATTTGTTGACAGAGCCATCGAAAACCTTTTCAATCAGTTCATTTGTTTCCTGTTCCTGCACCTGTTCTTTGGGTATTAAGGCATGGCACATAAAGTTGGGCTCGCTGCGCGAAATCGCCCCTTTGGCTATGCACCGCTTGATGAGCGTGTAAGTAGTGTTCATATTCCAGCCGATTTCTTCTTTCAGTACGTCAGAAATATGTTTAGCTGTGGCATCACCTTCACGCCACAACACATCCATGACCTTGAGTTCCGAGTCAAAGAGCTTAATATCCATTGTAATCTTCTCCCACAAGACTGTAGTAGTTTGCTATGTCCACACTACTACAGTCTTCCGAAAATGTCAAGCAATGTTTTTTGCTCTTACGTGAGAATGACGTATGCCACATAGCGCGAGTTGTTAGATATAATAGGCAAACGAATAAACCAAGCGGTTTCCCCCGACAACAATTCCAGCGATAATATCCAACAGTTGGAAAATGGAT
>CAYNCW010000373.1:0-2439 GCA_964395635.1 uncultured Oscillospiraceae bacterium | reverse complement strand
GTGGTTGTTTTGGTTTCCTCTAGGCCGCCGTTGCCGCTTACAAAGGTTCCACTGCCCCGCCGTGAGCTTAAATACCCCTCATTGGTGAGTTCGCTGATGGCACGCTCAATGGTTATTCTTGATACGTTATATTTATGGGCAAGGTCGTTACGGTTAGGAAGGTTTGCTCCCGGCTTCATGTGCCGCATTTCTTCAATCAATTGGTCTTTTATCTTAAGATATTTTGCTTGCATAGCAATTCTCCAGTCTTTTATTGGCTTTCCATAGTACAGCCTGATTTATGTATGCCTACTTGTATAACAATATTCACAAATTAGTATTATAAATGAAAAGCTATGCAAAAGCAATGCGTAAACTAAATCTTAGAAAGCCTTAACCAGCTCTTAATCCATCAGCCACTCTAAGTTAACCCTTGCAAAGGTCAGGTGCTTTGGCTCCGAATATATTTCAGGGTCAACATCATGCTCATAGAAGCAGAAAACCCATTTTCCATCCAAGGATGCGGCCACATCGGAATACCCGGAACGGGTTTCAAGTAGTCTGGAGTATTGAAAGGTTTTACATTCATCCAAGGACAAGCGGAGCGTAAGAAATTTTCTCTCCCTGGAATAAAAATTATCGGGATTTGGATTTGTGGCGCAGTTTGAAAAAATAATACAAGGCTGTTGCGTATCATGTATGGATAAATCTGCTTTTACCATGCTGCCGAAACAAATGGGGTCAGGCAGACTATAATGATACTGGGGCTCGGAAAAGCCTTCCAACCCATTTTTGGAAATGGAGATAGCCCGGTAATGGGTTCTACCCATATGGCGTATATTCAGCATGATGCTTTCATCACTGAGTTGAACTGCGCAGGTTTCGTTGGGATTCATCATTCCGTTCACATCGGAAATAATCTCTCCTGTCTCCCAGGTTTTGCCTCCGTCATAGCTCATGATTGTGGATACCACAGAGGGGTGATGGGCCTTCTCCACCCCGTTGGCCAGCCAGACAGGCACCAGTAAGGCTTTGTTTGCAAGCTCAATGCCATGCCCCGGCCCAAAGGCAATGACCTTCCATTGGTACCCCTGCTTTGTTCGAAAGGCTTCTAAAAAGGAAGTAATCTCTACAGCTTCGCTAAAGGTTTTCCCATCGTCGTCACTGTACTGATAAAAACCTCTGCTATACTCAATCTGCCATAAAAAATGAACACGCCCGTCTTTGCCTGCAATCATAACAGGATTATTGATTGCTTCTTCTTGCTCCGTCCGAACGATGACTGCCATCTCTGACCAGGTCTGGCCGTTATCTTCACTTCTTAAAAGTCCAACGCCCCGTGTAGACCAATCGCTTCTTCCCAGCCTTGTTTCAAAATAGCACAAAATGGTTCCTCTAGCCGTTACCACTATACCGGGTATTCGATAGCATTGATAAGGGCCTTTTCCATAAGAAACCAGTGACTTTTTATCAATTTCCTGCATATGAACCTCCATAATTCAAATAAGTAAAATAATTAAGATTCCAGTAGAGGAAGCACCGAATCCAAGCGCTTTGCAGCATCCTCAGTAATCCTTTTCATGGGCAATCGGCATCCATTACATTCGAAGCCTTGTTTCTCTAATATGTACTTGATACCCTGATTTACGCCGGAGTAGATTAATGCATCAATAATTTGGTTAGCTTTAATCTGCTCTTCCTTCGCTTCTTCCATCTGTTGGGTTTTGAATAACTCCATAATCCGAATAAATCGTCCGGCCATGATATTAAAGGTAGAGCCGATTGCCCCGTCGGCACCCAGGGATAAGCCGCCTAAAAACACCTCGTCATGTCCGTTAAAAATTTCAATGGTAGGACAGGAACGCTTAAATATTTCAAGCTGATACAAGTCAAGAGATGTATGCTTAATCCCTTTAAAATTTGGATTCTTGCATAACTCAAGCACATTTGCTGTGGAAAAGGCAAAGCCGATAAGAGCCGGAAAGTTGTAAGCAATCATGGGCAGGTTTACTTCATTCATGATGCTGTTGTAGTGGTTTTTGATTTCCTCAAAGCTGAATTTGTAATAAAAGGGGGCGATGGCTGAAATGGCGCTGGCTCCGCACTTTTCCGCGTGTTTTGCCAAGTCTATGGAATGTTGGGTACTGATGCAGCCCACATGGACAATAACTTTTGCTCTGTCACCCACTACATCCGTGACAACCTCAACAATGGCTTTTCTTTCTTCTGTCGAAAGCAAGAAACATTCCCCGGTGCTTCCGGTAACATAAAATCCTGTAACACCTTTTTCTATCAACATGTTCACAATTTGAACCAATTGCTTTTCGTTTACTGCACCATCCTTTGTATAAGGGGTGATAAGTGCGGGGTAAATCCCGGCTAGTGTATTCATCAGGAACCTCCTAAAAATTTATTCTTTAACTGAACCGACGGTAACACCCTTAATGAAAAACTTCTGCA
>CAYNCW010000372.1:0-2440 GCA_964395635.1 uncultured Oscillospiraceae bacterium | reverse complement strand
TATTGGCAGCGGTAATTTTGTATGCAGAAACAGTTTATGATAATCAATTGTGTAAATTTTTATATAGATATACGAAAAAGCAAGATTTGGATTGATAAATTGCAAAAATAGGTGTAAAATACCCTTAAAGTTACAACAGAATACTAAATAGGGGATGATATTGTGAATTTAGGAACAAATACTTATTTAAACGAAGTCTACCAACAGGTTCAAATGAGAGACGGAAACAAAAAAGAATTTATGCAAGCTGTCCGCGAAGTGTTGGAGTCCCTTGGACCAGTTGTTGAGAAGCACCCCGAATATGTTCATGCTGGTGTTGTACAGAGATTGGTAGAGCCCGAGCGGTTCTTCCAGTTTCGTGTTGCTTGGGTAGACGATGCAGGTAAGGTGCAAGTGAATCGCGGTTACCGCGTACAATTTAACTCTGCTATTGGTCCCTTTAAAGGTGGATTACGGTTCCACCCATCGGTAGATGCCTCTGTTGTTATGTTCCTCGGTTTTGAACAAATATTGAAAAATGCGCTTACCACATTGCCTATGGGCGGTGCTAAAGGCGGCTGTGACTTTGATCCTAAAGGCAAATCCGACGGTGAAGTTATGCGCTTCTGCCAAAGCTTTATCACCGAGCTGTACCGCCACATCGGCCAGTTCACCGACGTTCCTGCTGGAGATATTGGTGTTGGCGCAAGAGAGCTTGGTTACCTGTATGGCCAGTATAAGCGGATTGCCAATGAATTTACTGGTGTATTTACTGGTAAGGCTCTGTTCTCAGGCGGTTCTTTGGCGCGGAAAGAAGCAACTGGCTATGGTCTTATCTACTTTGTGAAAGAAATGCTCTCCTGCATGAAAGGGGATACCCTGGAAGGCAAAACTGCGGTGGTATCCGGTTCTGGCAATGTTGCCATTTACGCAGCAGAAAAGCTGCAAGAGCTTGGTGTAAATGTTGTTGCAGTTTCAGATTCCAGCGGCTATGTTCACGATCCCAAGGGTATTGATCTGGAGGTTGTGAAGCAGATCAAAGAGGTTGAACGTGGACGCATTTCGGACTATGCAAAACGCGTTGCCGGTTCCACCTATACCGAAGGCTGCAAAGGTATTTGGAGTGTTCCTTGCCAGATTGCATTGCCTTGTGCAACACAAAATGAGCTGGATGAAGAGGATGCAAAGCTGCTGGTGAAAAATGGCGTAATTGCAGTTGCTGAAGGTGCAAATATGCCTACCACTCCTGAAGGCGTTGAAGTATTCCACCAAAACGGCGTTTTGTTTGGACCCGCCAAAGCTGCAAATGCAGGTGGTGTTGCAGTTAGCGGTTTGGAGATGAGCCAAAACTCTATTCGTTTGTCCTGGACCTTTGAAGAGGTTGACAAAAAGCTGCAGGATATTATGGTTGGTATTTTCCACAGCTCCTTCGATGCTTCCAAGAAATACGGCAAAGAGGGCAACCTAGTGGTTGGTGCCAATATTGCAGGATTCCTCAAGGTTGCTGATGCCATGATGTGGCAAGGTAGCAACGTATAAAAACATAATACAACATAAGGCGACTGTACAAGGTATAGTCGCCTTATGTATTATATAATCCTATTAACAAATTCTATTGGCATTGGTGCAAATTTATCATTTTTTGACCGCTAAACAGTAATTGACGTTGTCAAATGCAGTCATGGTGTGGGTAGGGGTTGCATGGTTATATTCCCAGAAATATTGCTGAGTTATTTCATTGGGGGTTAAATGCTCGTAAATAAGAAAACCACAATCGCAAAGCAGTTTTTCTATCTCAGGATAGGAATACGCTGCAAGCATAGCTTCATCTGCGGATTTTGCCAGTATTGCTTGTTTTTGGGCCCGCTCTCCAGCCTTTTCAGTATAGGAGTCTTGATCCGGATAATCAAAAACCACAGAGCTTCCTTTGGGCACTATAGAGGCTATTCCTAAAAGCAAGTCCTGGAAATGCTGCTTAGCTAGGTAGTAGCTCACCCCCAACAAGCTGCAAAAACCAACAGTATTTATGTTGAAGGATGGGTGCTTTGTTAACGCTAATGGCCAGTGCTTTGCTGTAAAATCGGCGCTGACATAGTGGGTATTGTCTCGTATACGAATACCAGCATTTTTTAGCCGATGCTGCTTATCTTCTGCGGTTGTTGGGTGGTCTATTTCAAATATATTTAGTTTTTCTGCCCATTGAGGCTGGCGGTAGGCAAAGGTATCGTAACCTGCCCCCAAAAGGAGATATTGCCTTGCTCCTATGCCCACAGCGGTTTCCAGCGCTTTTTCAGCAAAAGCAGCTCTACCCAGTGGGGATGGCGAGAGCTGATGGTCCACAATCCAGCGAAGAGCGGCATTCTTATCTCCTTGAAATTCAGGGCTGAAAAAACCAATACCATCAGCCATCGTATTAGCGATTTGCCCATACTCCTCTTCGGTAAACAAAGCTTTGGCCATA
>CAYNCW010000371.1:0-2469 GCA_964395635.1 uncultured Oscillospiraceae bacterium | reverse complement strand
CCCGGTTATCTCCTTGAACTTTTCCAATCTGGAAAAAAACAGCGGGTTTCAGCTTTCCACCAAGGTGCTTATCAAAATGATATTTTGCCTTTTGTACGCCGATTACATGATGTGTTTGTACAACCAGTGCATCCCTTATGAACAAAACAAAGGGGACTCGGCCAAGGTGCTGGAAAAATGGAACCGCAGCCTGCTGGATCAAATGCATGGGCCAGGGTTTGTGCGGCTCAAGCGCAACTACAAGGCTATATTGGCGGATTTTTCTGCCATCCCCTTAGACAAATCCCGGGAGACCATTAAGGTGGGAATTGTAGGGGAAATCTACCTAAAGTATGCGCCCTTGGGCAACAACAACCTGGAAGAGTATCTGGTGAGCGAAGGCGCCGAGGTTGTCAACTCCGGTCTATTAGACTTTTGCATGTACTGCCTATACAATATGATTTACGACCGCAAATTGTATGGCGGATCTTTGCTACGCAACCTGGTTTGCCGCTGGATTATGAGGTACACCGCCAGCAAACAGCGGGAGATGATTGGGGTTATCAAAAAGGATGGCCAATTCCAACCTCCTGCAGACTTCCAAACAGTTATCCGGATGAGCGAAGGCTATCTAGATCACGGAGTGAAGATGGGGGAAGGTTGGCTGCTCACCGCCGAAATGCTGGAGCTTATCCACAGCGGGGTGCACAATATTGTATCGGCTCAGCCCTTTGGCTGCCTGCCCAATCATATTGTGGCAAAGGGTATGATTCGCAAAATTAAGGATAATTTCCCTCTGGCCAACATTGTAGCCGTGGACTACGATCCCGGTGCCAGCCGGATTAACCAGGAAAACCGCATTAAGTTGATGCTTTCCAACGCCAAAATGCTGCAGGGGATTCAGCCAATTGCAGATAGCTGCGAAAAGGTGGAGGAGCCACAACTCCAGGAAATGGCAGTATAAAAACAAAAACCGGAAAGGATGTTATGCATCCTTTCCGGTTTTTTTGATTTGGTAGTATAGTAGCGGGTTATACCTGTGCTTCTTGCTCGTCCCAAGCGCTGCGCAGATAGGGGAGGCTGCGGTTACGGCCTTCTTGCAGATCCCATATGGTATGAAAATCCCAACCGGCATAGGTGGAACGCTCCACCAATTCTGTAGCCGAGAGGCCAGTTATTTCGTAGGGGCTGTCCTCCAGATTGGCATCGATGGTCTGCCAATTTTGGGTAATAGCTTGGTTGTAGTAGCAGGACTTAGGGCTGCCATTGTTGTAGCCGATAAAGCCCCCCACAATTTTGGATGCAACCTGGGTGTATACCTCCACTACAGAATAACACCGCTGGATATCTCCACCATCTTGCCTGCCGATAAACCCGCCAATCTGCCCAGGAGGATCGGTGCTAATGGGGGAGTCGATGGCAGTAACGGTGCCCAACGCATAGCAGTCCTGTACAGTGGTGCCGGAACGGGTGGAACCGATGAGTCCACCGGTTTGCAGATTGCCGGATACCTGCACATTGGTAAAACAGCTGGTTACTGCTGCCGGCATATCCCCCTGGGATTCCAGCAACCCGGCTATGCCGCCAACACCACTACCGTTGGAATAGACCGTCCCCCGATAGGAGCAGTTATTTAGAGTTCCTCGGCAGAGCCCCACAACACCGCCGGTGCTGTCAAGTCCGGTGATGTTGCCACCGGTAATGTGCAGGTTTTGAACCGTTCCCTCTGAAGAAACAGCCCCAAATAGCCCGGTGCCAACAGGGTTGCCTTTGGTAATGGTTACGGTGGAGAGGATGTGGTTGCCACCGTCAAAGGTTCCATCAAACCATCGCAGAGACTCCCCATTCCCTCCGCCGCCAATGGGGGTAAAGGCCAAACCTGCCAGGCTTATATCTTGTTCCATTCGGTAGGTAATGCCTCGTTGGCTGGATTCCCCGCTGTTTACCACCACAGACAATGCAACCAGTTGCTCTGCTGCTGTTATCAAAACTACCCCCGAGTCGGGATCTGTCGGCAACAATGCCTGTGCTTGTTCCAAAGTCATAGCAGGGGCAGAGGGCTCAGGCTGAGATTCCTGCTGGCCGGAGGGTTCAGAGATACTCTCTGTCTCCACCACAATTTCTTCTTGCTGGGATGGGGTGCTGGATACCGAAGATTGCCGGTTGTTGTTTTTAGAAGAACAGCCGGATGTGAGTAAAGCCACCAATACAAAAATAGCCAGGATCTTACCCATGGGTACAGTCACCTACACTTTCACTTTCCTATATAGTACGGGGCAGCTAAAAACAAAAAAACTATACGCCTGTTGCCACCATAATGGTTTACCGTAATTGGCCGTGCTACCCAGGTGGTCTGCTATTGCTCAGACGCCATGGATTCTTTTAAACTCCTATTGTGCCAGACCAATATAGTATAGCACGTTTTCACACCAACTGCACTGTTGTATAAAATGTGGTATATACTTGACTAAAATTTAACTTTTTATTTCT
>CAYNCW010000370.1:0-2502 GCA_964395635.1 uncultured Oscillospiraceae bacterium | reverse complement strand
AACGGGGATAGTTGGACGGGACAATCAGCACATTTTTTTGTTGCACAAACTCACCCACGCTGCCCTTTTCTCCAAAAAGGCGAACCTGTGGCTGTTGGCTAAGATCGCACAAATCGGCACAGCTGTTCAATACAATGGTGGCAAACTTTTGGCTGCGAACCATCAGGCCAATACGACTGCTGCTGTCCAGCTTGGCAATCTCGGCTATTGTGCCTCTGGATGTGGACAGCGCCATACGGGCGATTTTGCTGCTGGGTTTCACACTTTGCAGCTCCTCGTAATGGCTGTTGGTAGTAATGAGTATGTCCAATCCGTTATCCAAGCAATAGGGGGCTTTTTGCACATCTGCAAGCAAAAACTGGTGTGTAACGGTTTTGGGTATAGCAGAAAGCTGATCAGCAATTGTAAAAAGGGATTCTTCGTTGCAGTCCACCACCGCTATACGCACATTTTCGTGCTGTTCGCTGCGTTCCCGCAGTTTTAAATCCAAAAAGATTTGTATTTGTTGATGGGTGAATCCCAGTGCCTCCAGTTGATCCAGCAACTGGTCGATGGCATAGGTGGCGCGATCCTTTTTGCTGGAATCGTCCACCTGCTGTTGTGCAAGCACAAAGGTACCTCGCCCTTGCACCATTTCAATAGCGCCCAGCTTTTCCAACTCATCGTAAGCATGTTTAATGGTACCGGGGGATATCCCCACCTCATCGGCAAAATCTCGCACTGTTGGCAGTTTGGTTCCGGTGGACAGCTCTCCACTGAGAATTTGCGCGTAAAGGCTGTTTACAATCTGCCGGTAGATGGGTATATCTGATTTCTCCTGTATAGCAAAATTCATGAATAGGCACCCCATTTTTCAGCAACAGCATTGTTATATATCTTTATCTATTGTAACATAGATTGTAGTATATATCAAGTCTGGCCGCATGGAATGAGGTGGAGCCTACTGCTGTTTGGATGCTAAATATTCCTTTGGACCAACTTCGTACAGATTGTTGCCCTCGCTGTCAATAATTACGGTAACAGGCAGATTTTCTACCTCCAGCCGCCGGATGGCTTCTGCTCCCAAATCCTCATAGGCAACAATTTCGGCCTTTTTTACACAACCTGCCAGCAGTGCACCCGCACCACCAATGGCACCAAAATAAACGGCACCGTGTTTTTTCATGGCATCAATAACTTCCGGTCCCCGCTTGCCCTTACCGATCATGCCGGTTAACCCCAGTGCAATCAAAGTGGGGGAATAGGCATCCATGCGATAGCTTGTGGTAGGTCCCGCGGAACCAATGGGCTGCCCCGGACGCTCTGGAGTAGGGCCAACAAAGTATATGGTGGCATCAGCAAGGTCTACCGGCAATGGGTTTCCCTGCTCCGCAAGCTCACAAAGTCGTTTATGAGCTGCATCCCTTGCTGTATAGATAACGCCGGACAAAAAGACGCTATCGCCGCTTTTTAGTGTCCGGGCCATCTCACGGGTTATGGGTGTGGTAAGGTATTTGTTCATAGCATACACCTTTCTTTCTGTGTCATCATCTCACAGTACCGCAGACTTATGCCGTGTGACATGGCAGTTAATGTTAACAGCAACCGGCAACCCGGCTATGTGGGTGGCCATTGTTTCTATATTGACAGCCAGTGCGGTGGTCATCCCGCCAAAGCCCTGTGGGCCGATGCCGGTTTGGTTAACAAGACCCAAAAGCTCCTCTTCCAGTGCGGCATAATATGGTTGTTCACTCCGCTGAGTCAGTGGGCGCATCAGAGCCTTTTTGGCTAAATACGCAGCCTTATCAAAGGTGCCACCAATACCTACACCCACAACAATGGGCGGGCATGGATTGGGGCCGGCATCCCGAACAACCTTGACTACAAAATCCTTTACCCCCTGTAATCCGTCTGAGGGTTTTAGCATTTTGATCTGGCTCATGTTTTCGCTGCCAAAGCCTTTGGGAGCAACGGTGATTTCTACGGAATCGCCGGGGACGATGTTGTAGTAAATCATTGCTGGTGTGTTGTCGCCGGTGTTTTTGCGCTGAATGGGATCCCCCACACAGGATTTGCGAAGATACCCATCCCGGTACCCCCTGCGAACGCCCTCGTTGATGGCCTCTTCAATGTTACCATCAATATGTACCTCCTGGCCAATGTCAAGAAAGACACAAGCAAGTCCGGTATCTTGGCAGATAGGCACCTTGTCTTGGTCAGCAATTTGGTAATTTTCGATAATTTTGTCCAGGATTTCCTGTGCGGGAAGCCAATCCTCCAGAGCACGCCCATGGGTAATTTTTTGTTTGACATCAGATGGTAGATGACAATTGGCCTCGATGCAAAGGCGGGCCACAATGTCGGTTATCTGGGTTGCGGTAATTTCTCTCATGAAAGTACATTCCTTTCTGTCCGAGATACTGTTCTGTCCGCGCCCCATAGATAGGCCGGACAATTTTCTAAATTATACCAGCTGGCCAAACCCAGTGCAACAGCTAATTTATAGGGGTAAGCGCTGATCCT
>CAYNCW010000369.1:0-2507 GCA_964395635.1 uncultured Oscillospiraceae bacterium | reverse complement strand
CTCACAAACAAGCGGAATTAAGCTGCCGCCGCACGCACAATCTCCGATAAACAAATAATCACTATATCTGCCACACTTATCACATTTGGACATATGGCAGTTGTACCCTAGCAATTCCATCTACCCACCCCTATACATTATTTCATCATCGGTCATTGCCGTATCAACCATTTTCTTAGCGGTTGCTTCATCTAATAATCAGCATCTACCCACCTCCATACATTATTTCATCATCCGACATTTCCGCTAATACCACCATATCCGCTTAAATCCGTCTGTCCAAACCCAAAGAAACCAAAACAAACCACCTAGCATAGCAATGATAATACCAATTACAATACCGATAACAACTAGCATCGACCTACCTCCTAAACATTATTTCATCATCCGACATTTCCGCACCCACCATCTTTTTAGCAGTCTCCTCGTCATCACCGTACCATTTAACCCGGTATTCCCATTTTTGCATAATTCCGTCCCGGACATCCTGCAGGTCACGTTGCCGCTCGGCTTCCTTGTCAATGATATAACTGTCTTCAAAAACAATCTTAATACCGGTGTCCGGATCAACCGGCTGGCCTAATATTTCCCTGCCAACCCAAAGGATAGCGCGAACAACCTGCTTTAGAGCTTTTTCAATAGGGATATAATGCTTGTTGGCATTTTGGATCATTTCCTGCCTATCTCCGTTATACTGTGTAGCCGTAACAGTTACGTTTCCACTGGGATTGAATTGGTACCGCTTGGTACCGAGACCGCACTTGAAAGACAGGTAATCCAGCTGAGCCTGCACAGCACCTTTGTTTTCCTCGACTCGCAGCGTTGGGTTATACTCGGTAATCTGCTCTTTGTCAGCAGCAAAACTGTCACCCATTTGTACAAACAGCTGCTGCATGATATCATCCGGAGTGAGGGCATTGCCGTCACTGTCCCGCCTAACCAGCTCTTGGTTGTAAAACACCTTTTTGCCGCCAAGCTTTAGATCGCGGCAGAAGTTGTTGTATCCCAGATCTACGCCTTGAAGATTGTCAATTGCATCGGAATAGATGCTGATACCAAGGCCATTACTGCCGTCAATGTTGTTTACGATATTCGGCGAAAACACAGCAAATAGCGGGGTGCTGGAGCCGGTCACTACAGCCGGAGCAATTCCGGCAGGAAGCGGCTGCAAGATAAGCACGCCGGAGCGGATGGTAAAATACTCGTTGGTAATGCGGTAACCACCGTCGGTAAGTATGTGTGTCTCAAGGTATACGTATTTTTTACCCTTTTCTGTTACCTCCGAAACAAAAGCGACATCAATAATTCTGCCGTAACGGAAGGTAATCGGAATAATGTTGGATGCGGTCAGGTAATCCAACTGTATGCTACCTGATGAACTGAGAATATTTTCGCCGTTTACTGCCATGCCTTCAACTTTGACCACAAAAGCGCCAGTCCCGGAATAGAAAGCTTTTTCAACCAATGCATTTGCTTGATTCCAAAAATCTACGTCATAAAAAACACCTCCTGTTTGATCTTTGCCCTGGACAAAATCACTGCTTAATTTATCATCAATGGCAATAGCGGTCTTTTCGTTGAGCAATATGCTCGCCCAATCCTCGCAGACCTTTTTTGCCATTTTCAGCTTATACAGCTTGCGCTTGACAGCGGTATCACCGTGAACCTCCTTGAATTCGTGAAATGGTTTGTAAAATCCTTTCCACCAGTTCTGCCATATGTCAATATTGTTGTAATAGTCAGCGGATAAAGAATACCCCTTGTTTTTATTGAGATAATCAATCACCGGTTGGATGTTCAATAGGTTCACCGCCCTCCATAAATTCTTTGTAGGTTAATGTCATGCGCTCGGTCTGGCCCTCCAGATCGGTAATTCCTGATCCAATTAGATAGATCAGGTAACTGTAGTGATCACTATTCATTGGATTCCATCTTCATTTTGTCTTTTAATTTGCTAAATACAATGTGCGGCCTTATCCAAAGCCGTTGAACCCCGAGTTTTAAGAGTCATAAACGATGCTCCTGATGGAGAGTATAGTTGTAGTGGGTGGTGTTTGAAGGGTCATACTTGCGCTGCGTAGGATGGCATTAAATCGATCGTCTATCCATATCGATAAAGAATGTGCTCCAGTATTGAGTGGTGATATACTGCAATTCACAATAAATGAACCCATTCACACGTTTTCCAAAATAGACAAGCATTCTTTTCCTTGAAATGCGTGTTTTTCAGGATTTTGGAATGAGTGTGATCGGCCAATCTCCCATTTTTCTGTGCATTTACTCAAAAAAATGAAGCAGTTCTTTACAAAACAATCTCAAAAATCGCAAATGAAGTCGCCAAAATTGCAAATGCGATCTCGAAAATAACAAATGCGATCGCCGATTTAATATTCGAGATCACCCATTCAACATTCAAGCTTGCCGATCTAACATTCGAGATTACCAAAATTGCAAATGCGATCGCTGATCTAACATTTGAGACGGCTCATTCAACATTCGAGCTTGCT
>CAYNCW010000368.1:0-2513 GCA_964395635.1 uncultured Oscillospiraceae bacterium | reverse complement strand
TTTATTATCCTTGGTGCGGCCATAAACCACTTTTGCATGAAAATCAATTCGCTCAATATCGGTTTCCATGTGCACTGTGGCATGTTTTTTTTCAAAAATTTCTTTGGAACAGTAAAACAGTCCGTTGGGATTGTCTATCTGGCGGCCAACCCAAAGAGCGGTTCCACAACCCAGATAGCTGATATTGGAGTTGCGATCAAATATAACCAGCTCATGCTCAGGGTAATTGTCCAATATAGTGTTGGCAGCGGCTGTTCCTGCATGGTTTGCACCAACCAATATAATTTTGCTCATGTATAATACCTCTTTTCAGATAATTTGTTTAGCATTACAGTAGAAATTAGTATTCCCGCATTTGCCAAAGCTATCACTAATTTGCGTGGAGTGTGCTATTTTATAAAAGTTAAATAGACGGCCTGCAAGACAATACATCTGCAACACCGCCTATATAGCTGAAAAACATATTTAAAACAGCCATCGCTGTTTACATTTAGCAAATAGCAAAGGCAAGGTATACAGATAGGCTAGCTGCAGCTAGGCATCGTTGCTTAGAGAACCAAGACCCATTACATGGGTTACATCCAAAACAAATGAGATACCACGGCCGGGTTTGTCTATATCCAGTGCTTTTCCGATAGAGTTCATTACTGCTGGGCGAATGGTTCTGTCCACCAAAATCAGCACAATTTCTTTTTCCGGCTCTATGGTAATACCGAAAAACTTTGCCTTTTCATGGATGCCGGAGCCTCTGCCGTTGATAACGGTAGCGCCGTCGGCTCCTCCGGCTCTGGCTGCATCTATAACGTCGCCGGACATATCCTTTTCCACTATTGTTACAATAAGCTCAAAACTACTCTTAGGCGCGTTATCCATATTCATCCTCCAACAAATAATCTATGGGTCATATTACACCTGGGCTGCAGAGTTGTCAACACCAGTATCGCTATTTTCTGGAACAGGTTTTTGCCGTTTATATACAAAACTGAGCATCATAGTGGTTAGGATAGGGGCCATAGCAATAAGGGACACAATACCGAACCCGTCTACCACAGGATTACGTCCGGGAATAGCAGCGGCAATGGCAAGGCTCATAGACATGATAAAGGTGGAACACATAGGACCGGTGGCAACCCCGCCGTTGTCGAACGCCATAGCAATAAAGGTAGGATCCACAAACCGTGCCATAATAAAAACTAGGGCATATCCCGGCAATATAAACCACCACAAGGAGATTCCGGTAATAAGCCGCAACATTGCCAGGCCTACCGCAGCGGCGACACCAATAGAGATAGCCACAAGCATAACCTTTGCTTTAATGGCACCGGAGCTCATTTCCTCTACCTGGCGGATCATAACGTGGATAGCCGGTTCGGCAAAAGCGGCCAAAAAACCCATTACAAACCCGATGGGAACCAGCACCCAGTTGTTGGGGAGGGCCGCTATGGTTTCTCCCAGATGGGTACCAACCGGAACAAAGGCCACATACACACCTTGCATAAATAAAATTAACCCAACAAACACAATCACAAAACCATATAGGATTTTTAACAGAATATGCTTCTTAAGACGAAGTGCAGTGAACTGTAGCACCAGAAATACCACAACGATGGGCAGCAATGTGAAAAACACTTCCTCCACCGTGCCCAAAAAACCGCTGAACAACATGGAAAATACGCAGCTCACCGGTAAATCACCCCCAATACCAGCACAGCCAGTATAGGCCCCAAAGATGCCAGACCTACCATGCCGAAGCTGTCGTTACCTCCGGTTTTGTGGGAGCGGATGGAGCTTGTGATACCTGTACCCAAGGATAAAATAAAGGGCACGGTCATGGGGCCGGTGGTAACGCCACCGGAGTCAAAGGCTACCGGCACAAATTCGGGTGCGGTAAACAGCGCAAGAATAAACACCACAATATATCCCACCAACAGTATGCTAATTAGCTTCCACTGAAATACGATGCGCAGCAGGGCAAATACCAAAAAGAACCCCACCCCACCGCTAACCACCGTTAGCAGTAACAATCCGCTAACCTTGCCACTGGATACGGTTTGGATCTGTTCAGCCAATACCTGTACGCTGGGTTCTGCCAAGGTGATAAAGGTACCCACCAAAAAGCCCAGGCAGATTAACAGAACTAAGCTGCGCTTGCGGACAATAAAGCTGCCCACACGGGTGCCTACCTCTAACATAGACCATTCTGCACCAAACAAAAACAAAGTAAGGCCCGCTATCATCATAACAGCTCCACCTGCAAAAGATATCATCATATCTGCAGTAAAAGGCGCCAGCACAAGACCGATACAAAGTATAAGTACAGTCATAGGTACAATAGAGGATAACACCTCTTTAAATGTTTGTTTCAATTGATTCATGCATCAACCGCCTTTCGTTGGAAATAAGACTGGTGTTTTGTAAATTCTACCATTTTGACATTTAAAAAGCAACCAAGATGATAGCTGCCTGTTATTTTTCTCCATTTTGTGATACAATATAGTCAGCTAAAATCAAGC
>CAYNCW010000367.1:0-2525 GCA_964395635.1 uncultured Oscillospiraceae bacterium | reverse complement strand
CTGTGCATAGTTTTACTTAAAAAAGAGTGGCAACGGCTCTAGGAATAGGATATCGTCTCGTTGTGCGGCCTCTCCTTCGGCAAGTACAGCTGCCTTTCCTACAATTTGGCCGCCAGCTTTTTGCACCAATTGCTCCAGAGCAGCCATAGATTCGCCTGTGCTGATAACATCGTCTACAATCAGCACTCGCCGATCCTTTAAAAACTCCATATCATCAATATCCAGATACAATTCCTGGAGCCGCTCGGTTGTAATGGATTTCACATCCACCTTTACAGCTTTTTTCATATAGAGCTTCTTGCTTTTTCTGGCCAGAATATACGGCTTGCCCGACTGGCGGGACATTTCGTAAGCCAGTGGAATACCCTTTGATTCAGCAGTGATAATCACATCATATTCCGGTGCAATTTTTAAAAGCTCTGTTGCACAGGCAATGGTCAGCTCTACATCCGAAAACATAATAAATGCGGCTATATCTAATGTCTCGTTAACAGGGCAAATAGAAAGCTCTCTAGTTAGCCCTGCAACCTGCAGTGTATACTTATCCATGTGTTTCCTCCTATGACATGCGGTAATACATTGGTTAATTTGGGAAAAGAAAAAGCAAGGTTAGCCCGGAGGCCAGTTCAACAGTCTTCCTCCTAGAACATGAAAATGCAAATGTCCTACCGTTTGGTTGCCATCTGCACCACAGTTGTTTACAATACGATACCCGTTTTCCAGCCCCAGCTCCTTAGCTAGCTTTGCAATTACCGTAAAAATATGAGCAATTACAGAGCTGTTTTCCTGGGTGATCTCTTGGGCACTGGGAATATGGTCTTTGGGAATTACCAAAAAGTGAACAGGGGATTGGGGCTGAATGTCGTGAAAAGCATAGACCAACTGGTCTTCATACACTTTGTTGGAAGGAATCTCTCCGGCAATTATTTTGCAAAACAAGCAGTCATCCATAGAATAGTATCCTCCTGTAGATTTTTGGAGTAAATAGTAGAGTAGTAACGAATATTTGTTTAAATAGCCATGCTACGAGATAGCCGCGATTGCTTGGCTGGCATGTTCTCAGCTGAATTCCTACTTTGGTGTGTTAGAGCAATTGTATTACAGAGAATAAAGTTGGACAAGATGGGTGTTCCTCTTGCCAACTTTACCCACGCATACCATTTTCTATAAACCCAGCTGCTCCTTGACAAAGTTTTGTACCAATTCTAGGGCAGCAGGTACCTTGTTGGCATCGGTGGCTCCGCCCATTGCATTGTCGGGGCGACCGCCGCCACTACCACCGGCTGCCTTTGCAACGGCTTGCACCAGCTTGCCTGCATGAACTCCAGCTGCTACAGCATCTTTACCAGCAAAGGCCAAAAGGGTAGTTTTCTCCTTGCCAATAGAAGCAAGGACTCCCACAATATCCCCTTGGGTACTCTTCATCTTATCAGCGGTGGATTTTAGTGCGTCTACCGTTGCATCGTTGAGCACTGCAGTCATCACCGCTACTGGGCCAACACGGGGCAGATCCTTTGTGAGATCCCCTACCTGCATGGTGGCAAGCTTTTGGTTGAGCACCTCCACCTCACGCTGCAGATCCCGCAGGTTTGCTGCTATAGCCCGGCATTTTTCCGGCAGTTCGGTGTGAGAGGAGAGCTTGAAGGTGGCAGCACTTTCCCCCAGCAGATAGTTCTGCTTTTCAATGTATTGAAGCACGCCGTTTCCGGTAACCGCCTCTATACGGCGAACCCCTGCAGCAACAGATGTTTCGTTCAGCAGCTTGAACAGTCCCAAATGGGCAGTATTGGTTACATGGGTACCACCACACAGCTCCCTGGAGTAGCCCTCCACATGCACAACCCGAACGGTATCGGCATATTTATCACTAAACAGAGCCAATGCGCCCTGCTTCTTGGCTTCTTCCATAGACATCTCGGCAACAACTACCGGCAATGCCTGTAGAATTCTTGCGTTGACCTTTTCCTCCACCTGTGCCAGCTGTTCCGGGGTAACCCCACTGAAATGGGTGAAGTCAAACCGACAGATGTGATCATCCACCATCTGTCCAGCCTGATGGACATGGGTTCCCAACACCTCCCGCAAAGCAGCCTGCAGCAGATGTGCAGCGGTGTGGTTGCGCATAATCGCCTGCCGACGCCGCTTGTCCACCACCACTGTGGCGGTGTCTCCGGTGGTGATAAAGCCACTGGCCACCACGCCAATATGCAGGTAGTGTCCGGTAGGGGATTTTTTGCAGTCGTGTACCTTAAAGATGCTTTTGCCTACATTGATAATACCAGCATCGCCCACTTGGCCGCCGCTTTCAGCATAGAACGGGGTGTTTTCCAGTACAATAACAGCATCGTCGCCGTCACATACCTCTTCCACTATAGCGCCGTCCTTAACAATTTTTAATACAGTTGTGGTAGCAGTCAGATCGGTGTATCCGATAAATTTGTCCTCAAAGTCATATTCGGCCAAAACATCTTGCTCCCAGCTGATACTGCCTTGCTCTTCCCGGGCTTTTCTGGCGCGTTCCCGTT
>CAYNCW010000366.1:0-2550 GCA_964395635.1 uncultured Oscillospiraceae bacterium | reverse complement strand
CATATCTTTGCGGTGCTTCCCTGCATGACGACGTTTTATCTCAGGCAGTTTTCGTAATGTTTAATTGAGGGGCAATAAATGCTATTCACTTACTTAAATACATAAAACGGAGAAATTACTCACCCTAAATTAAAAAAAATTTTGCATAAAAAGAGCCGCCGTTTAATTCTGGCAGCTCTTAAATAACTATTTTATTGCAACAATGGATTATGCATCTTCCACGATACAATTGTCACTATTACGGTAAACAATGGGATACCGTAGCCCACAATCTGCACGACGCCACCTGCGCTCACAAGCAGATTGTAAATAGCATGGTAGGTAATTGCCGCACAGAGCAAGCCAAAGGTTCCTGCTATTTTCAGCCACGGCCGTTTCCAAACATAAAGCAGGCCATAACCTATAAGTGCTCCACAGACGATGTGCATCGCCCCTGTACCAAAGCCGCGAATAAGTAGAAAAAGCAGTTCGGAAGCGCCGTTTTGTGTGAGGTAACAAACATTTTCAAAAGTAGCAAAACCGGCGGCAATAATCAAAATGGCAAGCCGAACCCGCTTTTCCTCCGGCTCAAAGATGACGAGATAAAAAAGCAGTGGTAAAAGCTTCATCATTTCTTCTACCACAGGGGCAATTTCCACCGTGGCGGTAATAATATCGGCAGAATAAATTCCGGTGAAAAAGGCGTTGACATACGCCGAAAGCAGACATGCACCCATACCAACCGCTATAAAACCAAAAGCTGGCCGGTAGCGCGCCTGCGCACAAAGCATGGCTACTAAAATGGGCGCAGACATACAGATAAAAATGTTTTCAATATAGGTCATTCGTCCACCGCCTTTCGCATGGCGGGCAACAACGCTAAAAGTCCTACGTCCAAAAGAAAATCAAACCAAAAATACGGGTTTGTATAGGTATCACTGACCCAAAAGCAAGAAGCCGTCCACAGGCAGTATTCCATCACAATGAAAAAGAGTATGGCTATGTGAAGAGCTTGCCTATCCCGCGCCCTGCCGCCTTGCCGTCTGGCATAGAAGAAGCCATTGATGGAAAACCAACCCGTAGCGGAGGTCATGGCGCACCACAAAGTATTGATAACAAAGTCGCCCCACTGATAAAAGAACAGCATCAGCCCCGTGCCAATCATGGGGGAAAGCCAAGCGGCGGGGTGGCGAAACTGCCTTTCCTCGGGCGTGGCAATGGAGATTACGAGCGTCAGCAGAAACAGGAAACTGGCTATCCACGCCAAATCGGACACATAAAAAATCTGCGGCGTGTAATTGGTTAATAGTTGGTAGACCGTCCAGTACAATGAGCCAAGCATAAACGTGCCGTAAAAGCAAGCGAGAAGGAAATATGCCTGCTTGCGGCTCTTGTAAAACAGCAGCCAGGCGGCTATCGTCGTCATCAGTGTAACGATCGTTTGCGAGATGTTGTCTATTAGTTCAATCATCGGAGCGCTCCTTGTCAGCCATGTTTCGCTGGCGAATGCGGTAGCACAAAATGGTCACACATACTCCCAAGGTAAAAGAGAGCAGACCAATAAGGATATTTCCCAGCGCGCCGCCGTTTGCAAACAGGCTGGCAGCGGGACCGATGTAGGCAGCGTTGTTATTTGGAAGATTAGCAACAGCGCCAGGAAGGGTAAATGCTGTAATGATAATCAGCGCGAGACAAGAGGCAACAGAGGATATGATAATAGTACTATTGCGTCTATTCAACTTTTGATCTTCTATTTCTTTTATTCGCGCTTTGACAGCGGCTACCCTCTCAGATGTATTGCGCACTTGTAATACCCTCCTGTTCTAAAACTATTTTAAGCGATTGTTTGCCGCGCTGGACTAGGTTGTATAACTGTTTTTCACTTTTTCCTATTATTTTACCCGCTTGTTTGTGGCTGAGGTTTTCAAAAAAGACAAGGAACAGCGCTTCCCTGTAATCGGGCTTTAGCTGCGCTATACACCGATGCAGAGTGCGGTTTCGTTCCTCCATCCCTAAGACCTGCTCCAACAATTGTTGGCTTTCAGGTTCGTCCATATCATCAAAACCAAAGATGGGCTTATGTTTATGCTTCATGGCATACCGCAATGCAAGATTTCGGGCAGTCTTGTACAGATACGCCTTAAAACCCGAGCCCTCAAAATGGGGACGTCTCGAAACAATGCGGGAAAACGCTTCAATCATCAAGTCCTCAGCGTCGTGAACATCGTGTATGATACCGTTTATATAGAGCGTTAGGTTGTTGCCGTATCGCTCTATCAGCATCCTAAGCCCATTCTCATCTCCGCAAAGGAAGCAGCGGTATAGAGTTTCATCGGTTATCACTGCCACTTCCTCCTGCCTTTCTTTGTTTGAGCGGGTTGGTAGGCTTTTCCGTTTCCGGCAGGAATCGCACTCTATTTGTCAAAACGAATTAAGCCGAGGATGCGCACCTCGGTGCAGTATTGATTGAAGCGGCGCTCCGACACGCTACATTTGTTCAATGCTTCACAGACTGATATATAGCCTTGCATATGTGTTCACCTAACCCAAGATATAATTTTACGAATTAAA
>CAYNCW010000365.1:0-2585 GCA_964395635.1 uncultured Oscillospiraceae bacterium | reverse complement strand
CGTAACAGGGGATATAGAAAAAGTTGCCAACAGTCAATTGATACTATATCATATAATAGTAGTAAACACACCTTTGGGAGGATTTTTCATGCTCAAAAGCGCCAACAAATTGAGAACCGTATCAGTTTTACTAATCCTTGCGCTGGTGATGCTGCTTGCCGGCTGCGCAACGAGGCAAGTTCCACCGACTTCGCCCGCTTCCTCCCAGCCGCAAGGCGAGGCATCAGAAATGCCGGAATTCACCCCAGAGGAAACTGAGAGAATTCAAAATACTATTTATGAGCTTTACATCAATCAATTTCTGTTTGCAAGCTGGCAGGGCAGCCCCGTGTTGCCGGAAAACCCCATCAGTGTGGTGGACTATAAAACCATTGAGCTTGCAAGGGAAAACGGAGAATTCACCGCCACGTTGGAGCTTTACGGCAACCTCTTTATCGACCCGATAACGATGAAAGAAACGCTGGATTACGGTGAGGTGCAGATCCGGCCGATAGAAGGGCAGAACTGGATTGCATTTGGAAAGGCGACTGTTGGGATGACCGAAACAGGTGCGCCGCTTTTCTGTGCTTTTGAACGCTACCCTCAACCAGGGCTGGAGTATTTAAAGGCCCAAACAGAACGAGTGCAGCCGCAACTTGCCAACAGCGAAAAGCTGGATGTTTCGCGCTATGACTCTGCGCTGGTGAATTATATTTGGCGGTTGGTTTTGGGCGGGAGATATGTCGCCTCTCCAGAGGAGCTAACCCTTTACGACCTTGCCAACCTGACAGAGCCGCTGGAACTGCACTATGGCAGCCTGAACATGGATTTCAATGATCCAGATTACCGGCTGGATGCATCGCTTTTGCGGTTGATGCCGAAAATCTCGCAGGTTTGGTGCGTTATGCCGCTGGAGGAGTACAGCGTGTTTGAAAACATGCATGAGCTGGTGCTGTTGCATCTGAACGAAATGGATGATTCGGCCATGCACACGCTCAAGGCAGGGCATACCGCCGAACTGTTTTTAGATAACCCCAACAGTACTGTCTTGGATTTAACCGGCATCAACACAGATACGTTACGGCTGGCTTCCTGGAGCACCGCTATCCAAGGATTCCGTGGCTGCGAAAAGCTAAAAACCCTCTATATCTCATCCACCCGCACCGATATGCGACTGGTGAACGCCCAAACTTTCCAATCCCTGGAGTATATCAACCTCTTTTTTCATAGTGAAACTGCTCGTGTGCGGGATTTGTCTCAGCTTGCAACCTTTACCGATGTCCCGATTGATATCTGCCTAAGCTATCAAGCCTGCAACAACAAAACGGTTGAAAGCCTTATTGGGGTGAAACTCAACACACTGGTTTTAGCCCCCAAGAACGGCCAATGGCCGCTCTCGGAGCCTGACCCCGCGCTAGTGGAAAAACTGGATGCGAAGGAGATTTTGTGGGAGAGCAGCCAGTATTTTGAAGAGCGGACAAAGCCATGAGAAAAACGGTGAGCGTTGGTAAGCTGACTGAGAATGTATGCAATCCTCAAAGAAATATTGTTAAGATGACACGCTGTTGTCATCTTTGACTTGCTATACTGAGAAAAGGACTGACATATACGCATGGACTATAAAAAATACTGGAGGATGCAGCTATGAAGTATTGTGGAGCACTCCTTGTTGTGAAGGACTTGGAGAAATCAAAACAGTTCTATAAAGACATTTTAGACTGTGAGGTGACCTTGGACTTTGGCGCCAATGTTACGCTGACCGGGGGCTTTTGCTTGCAAACAGCCGAAAGTTGGCAGGGGTTCATTCAAAAGGCCGAGGAGGACATTGTCTACGGTGGCAACAATGCCGAGCTATTCTTTGAAGAGGATGATATGGATGGCTTTATTGCCAAGCTAAACGGCTTGGATGTGGACTATGTTCACCCAGTGGAGGAGCAACGTTGGGGCCAGCGAACAGTCGCTATTTATGACCCGGATATGCACATCATCGAGGTTGGTGAAAATATGGCTGTTGTCGCCAAGCGGTTTATTGATAGCGGTATGACAACCCTACAAGCTGCCGTGCGCATGGACGTGCCTGCCGAGTATGTTCAGTCGCTGCTTTCCCAGGTTACACTATGAAGGAAACAACAAGATGCACTTGGGCTGGCGATACGCAAATCTATATAGACTATCATGACAACGAGTGGGGCAGGCCAGTCCACAATGACCAGAAGCTTTTTGAAATGCTGATTTTGGAGGGGGCGCAGGCGGGGCTTTCCTGGATTACTGTACTTAAAAAGCGGGAGGCATACCGACAAGCTTTTGACGAATTTGACCCCAACAAGGTTGCCCACTACGATGATGCGAAGGTAGAGGAACTGATGGCCAATCCGGGCATCATCCGCAACCGTTTGAAAATCGCGGCGGCTATAACCAATGCAAAACAATTCCTTGAAGTGGTGGAGAAATACGGAAGCTTTGACAAATTCATCTGGAGCTATGTAAACAATACACCCATAGTAGGTCATTTTAAAAAGATAGAGGAGCTGCCTGCCACCACCCCGCTTTCCGATAAAATCAGCAAAGATTTAAAAAAACTAGGCTTCAAATTTGTTGGTACAACA
>CAYNCW010000364.1:0-2593 GCA_964395635.1 uncultured Oscillospiraceae bacterium | reverse complement strand
TTAAATCCAAACTTATCTTTTATCACGCCACTCACGCCATTGTCATGGGGCGGCGGATTGGGCGCTAGTTTGCTGACAACTTGCCCTTCTTCGGCAAGGATATCAAATGACTTTTGCGCATCCTCAACTGTCTTGCAGTAAACATGAATGTGAATCGCCGAACCACCCTCAATCGGCCAGATTGCATCTGCTCCACTAATTCCGCCGGTTTCGGTGAGCATGATATGACCGTGCATGATCTTATTCTTTTGCTCTGGTGAAAGCTCTGGGAATGCGCTGTTCGGGGCATCGCTGTAACGAGCCAGCATTGGCTCTTGGCCGCCAAATGCACGTTGATAGAGCCGAAAGGCCTCCTCACAATCGCCTTGGAAATTCAAATATGGCATAATCATCGTTTTGTTCTCCTTTGCTTTTACTTGTCATTGTACACTACAGCTTAAATAGTTCATTGTAAAAAATGGACTTGTTATGTATGTATTCTTGTGGCGTAACCCCGCAAATCGACTTAAAATCATGGATGAAGTGCGACTGATCAAAATAGTTGCCAATCTGTGCGAGCTGCGCCATCGTTCCATCCATGCTGTCCATTAATCGAAGAATGTGATTGATGCGAACAATGCGGGAAAAGGTTTTGATGCTTGTCCCAACATACTGCTGAAAAAAACGGTTTAGGTGTTTCTCACTGTAGTGCGTATCATTTGCCAAATCCTTCACGCTGATTCGACCTGCATTTTTTATGATTAAATTCATGGCCCCAAACAAAACATCCCCGTCTTTAATGCTTTGATAATAGGACAAGAATGTGTGATTCAAGAACTGTACGATGAGATCTATTGAGTGAAAATGCTCCAAAGCGTCCTTTATCTTCCTATCTAAGTCAGCTGAAATATCACCAAAATTGATGGCGACATCTTGAAACTCCAACTGGTGCAGTTGCAAAAAAGAATAGAAGCCCCCGGGATGAAACTCAATGAGCAGCAAAAATGAGCACTGATTTGCATGTTGCCCAACCATACAAGCCTTGGTATTGACACCCCGAATGTCACTTTGCATCCTGTTTTCCGTAGACGAGAAGACAAGCGTAGAGCTGGCGGACGGCATGATGGTGTATTGATCCGACATCGTTGTTTCTTCGGGAAAGGTAAAGGTGTAGTTGGAGATATAGGGCCTGAGCGCCGGATGTGGGGGAATATACACAAAACCTTCACCCCGTAGCAAGGCAGTTCCCTTGTACTGATCGATGGCAAGCTTCGTTACCATTGCTCTCTCCAATTCTATAGTAGAAATATAAACCATAACTATCATTATATTAATTCGCTCACTGGGTATACAATTCAACTACTATCTCTTTAAAATATTATAAGAATACAGATAAAAGTTTAGCATAGCAGAGCCAAATATTCAACCACGATGCAGTAACCAACAGAAAGGATATTTAAAATGGGATCTAATATCCGACCTCCGCCCGGGTCAGAAAACTCTATCGCCGATTCGGCGCAAATTGCAAGCACAGGAGGCTTAATGCCCCCTGTGCTTTTCCTTGCGCTTTTCCTGCCGCAGTTCAAACTGACGCTCTTTTTCTGCTTCTCGCTGCTGGCGAGAGTGCACCTTTCGCTCCAATTTGCATTGCTCCTGCTGAAGTTTGAGCGCTTGCTGTGCCTTTGTACCAACCCCTGCGCTTTGCAGCTGCTTGTGGACTTCCCGCTGCATTCGCTTGGGATTGATGCGTCTTTCAGTGATAGCCTGTGCTTCGAGAGATGGACTAAACCGTAGCCGGTCGTAGTTTTTGAGCATAAACTCATAGACCTCATAGTCCTTTGGCTCGGCACCAAATGTGATCTTGCAGGCTTCATATTTACCCTCAAATTCACGTTCGTAAATGCCTACCCAAAAGGGCTCCTCAAAAAATACGGTTAGCCGAGAAATAGTCTTGCCCATGATGGTATCCTCCTTAAATGTTCCTACAAAGAACGGACAACCAAGGAGGCAGGTTACTGACAGCTTGCGCTGCGTCCGGACTACCAACCGGAACTGTGTTTTTATCTTTGCACTTTCATTTTAACGCTTTATTAGCACAACATCAAGGGGGAGCTTGGGATGTAGCAGAAAAATCAAATAGTTACTCCTTTGGTTTGTCAATCAGAAGCAGTGGAGTATCGTCTGCATCCACATATATTTCCTCGCACTCCTGCTGAGCGGTGCGCATGATACGAGATGCCTGAGAAATAAGCGCCTCGGCATCGGTTACTGCGTTAAACATTTTAGAATAGAGCTTTTTATAATCAGCCACACAAATACCTCCTTTACAATGATTTCGGCGGCCTCCGTTGTGTGGTATTAAAGCTCTGAAAGGACTGATTGTCAAGTCATAAATCAAAAATTGGAGGTTATGAAAGAGGTGAGATATGTTTATCTGGGATTTTGTCGCCGAAACCGTCCTTGGCCAGATTATCGATTGGTTCTATGGTCAGGTCATAGGCTTTCTCGGCGACTTTTTCATGCAAATGGGAAACATGGGAGCCGACCTGTTCACCATGAGCTGGGTGCAATCCATTGTTCTGTTCTTCTCCTATCTCGCATGGGCTCTCTACGG
>CAYNCW010000363.1:0-2620 GCA_964395635.1 uncultured Oscillospiraceae bacterium | reverse complement strand
CTCAGTAACCATATAATAGATATCTCTTAGCGGTAATCTGCTGTCACTTCTCCCTAGGTAGATGCGCTGTCCATCGTATACCCCATATCGTTTTGACAAGCCTGTGAACTGCACCCATGTATCTTTGGGGTCTATATTGTGGGTATCCAAAGTGTATACCACCTCTGTACCTGGTACCCTATTTGTCATTTCCTCAATGGATTGCGCTTGCTGGGCAGTTGCAGCATAGGGGATCCCTTGACGCAGGCTGGTATATAGCACCACCCCTTTTCCAATGGTCAAGGCTATATTTTCAACTGCTTTCAAAGGCTGTATCACTGTACCATCCTGTATATCCAGATGCTGTGTATCCCCGGATATTTGCAGGGGCTCTACCAGCACCTTGCCGGATATATGGGCTTTGGCCGCTTGGGTGCGTACACCATTCTGTGTTAGGTACAGAATAAAGTCAAAGGGCATCCCGTTAAGCTGTGTGGACTGGCTGCCAAAAATACAGCGGATACCTGCTACCCCACTTTTTTCCACCATCTCTACCGACTTTAGCAGTGGGCAACCATCCACTTCTGCCTGTATACCAGCCTGTTTTAAATCCTGAAGGGTAACTGTTGATACTTGCTTTTGGTTTTGTCCATTTCCCCACTGAAACATATCCACCGACAGCGGCAACCAAAGGCTTCCCCCAGAGGGTACCTCCGGAGCTTCGCCCCAGGCAGATGCAATTATCTGGTCCAGCCGAAACTGTGGGTGTACTGCCAATATACGGTTTGGCTGTTGGGGCTCCGATGGCTGATCTGGAGTGTTGTCAGGTTCCGGATCTGGATCCGGATTCGGGGTTGGGTCTGTATTCTCATTGTCTCCCGGCTGCTGATCTGGTGGATCGGGCGGTGGAGGAACTGTTTCCTTTATAGTAAAAACAGCCTTGGACATCTGCCCGATACTATCCCCTTTTTTCACCGCCACTGCCAAAGGCTGGTTTGGGCCTGCCACCACTGCTTTTGCTGCAATATACAGATTGCCCTCGTATACCTCCAGGCGTATATTCGCAAAGGCAGACATAGCAGGTTCCACATAAGCCTCTAAGCCTGCTTCTTCTATAGTTTCTCTGGTAAATTCAAACCCTTCAATTTGGGCAGCGCTTGCCCGCCATGTGAAATTGTCTTTATGTACCAAAAAGCATACAGTTTCCCCCACTGTTACCTCCTTGGTATACTGCACGGTGTTTCCTGGAGGAAGACTTTGTCCTTGTAGCAATTGGGGAGGTGTTAGGGTTGCTGTATCCGGATCTCTTACATTGTAAAGAATACTGGCTGCCTGTGCAGGGACCCATACTTGTAAAACAATACTAAAAACCAGTGATATCCACGCTAACCTACGCATATCCTTATTCCCCCATCTGTCCTATTTCCAAATGATGTATTGGGATAAGGATACCATTGCCATTGGGAGAAAGCAAGAATTTTGTCGTAATTTGTCGAATAAATTAAAAGGTAGAGTCATGGTATGCGCAAAAATCCCTGCGGTATCAAAACCGCAGGGATTTAACTTTGTATTTCCCGCCAACACGGCGTTTATATAATAAACTGGTTTTAGGATTTTGTCTTCCAAACTGCTGCCAACAAGGCCACCCCAAAAATAGGAAGCCCAACCGCCAATGCGGAAACACCTCCGCCGGTTATGGGGTTTTCTGCTGTAGGTTCCGGCTCCTCTGCTGATCCCACCGGGGCGGTTGATACAGGCTCCGGCTTAGATTCTACCTGGGACTGTAAATCCGAGGACTCTGTGGCCACTGGAGTTACCGGTTGGGAATCCTGCTGGTTTTCCGAGGCAAGCTGGGTGGGTGTTGCCAACACATTTTGTTTTAGGGTTGGCTGGCTGGAGGAAGCCGCACTGCTGGATACATTGGTAGAAGCTGGTTTTGCTTCCTGGGCAACTACTTCTCCTGCCAAGGACGGAAAGTCTTCTCTGTTTGCATAACCGCTCTGGAAAGTTTGATCCAAATTGGTGTCTACATCCTTGAGTAGCTTGATATTTGACAACAGATAGTTGCTCAACACATTGGTGCGAATGTGAATAATGCTTTTTTGACTGTCGTAAACGGTTTCTTCCGGCGCCAAAGCCCGTAGCTGACGGTTGGGTAGAATTTCGTAGGCATATACTCTGGGGGCATTTGCCTGGCGATTCATAAACTTTTGCTTGTTCACCGGAATCATCAAGGTACCCCTTGATTCAAAGGTATCGTTATTGCCCAAAAAGCTGTAATACTCAAGATAGGCATCCGGATACATCAGGCTTAGATCATAATCTGCTTCACGGGAGAAGTTCAGCGCATATCTTGCACCATTTTTCACCAAAGCAGTATAGGTTATGCCATTGCCGAAATCAAAGGTAACATCCCCATCAAAGCTGCGGGATACTCGAAATCTGGTGGGCACCTTGGCACCATAAACCGATCGTTGGTCAATCCATTCTTCTCTATTAACCAAATCACAGTTGAGCTCTACCCGTGTATCCTGATAGGATACTCTATTCACCGAAAGAACCAGGGCCATGGCAATTTCTGTGTATCCCACACCGGTGTAGTTGTCTACAAACTCAATTTTTACATAGCTTCCGGCGGGCA
>CAYNCW010000362.1:0-2622 GCA_964395635.1 uncultured Oscillospiraceae bacterium | reverse complement strand
ATGGAATCTAAATCCAATGCTCATTTTGTAATCTGGCGTATAATAGCGGCTGGAATTTTTTGTAGGGGCAATTGCTCTGTTATACCACCCATTTTGAAGGCCATCATCGGCATGCCGTACACAACACAGGTTTCTTGATCCTGCCCTATGGTATAGGCTCCAGCTCGCTTCATAGCAGCCATCTGCATGGCACCGTCGGCACCCATCCCGGTCAAAATAACCCCCACTGCATTGGCACCTGCGGTTTTTGCCACCGATTCAAACAACACATCCACCGATGGGCAATGTCCACTGACCTTTTCCCCTGCATCACATTTTACATAATATCCGTTGGCATCTGCCCGCAAACGCATATGTTTGTCTCCGGCAGCAATTAAAATAAGCCCTTTTTCTAGTCGGTCGCCATCCTGGGCTTCCCGCACCTTCATTTTACAGACTTTATCCAATCTTTCCGCATACATTTTGGTGAAAACCGGAGGCATGTGCTGTACAATAACAACACCTGGCGTGGTGGCCGGAAAATCCTTTACAACCGATAATATAGCTTCGGTTCCCCCGGTGGATGCCCCGATGGCAATTACTGCTTTTGGATTGCGCACCTGTATCGTCGCTGGCACTGCGTCCAAAAGGTTTGCCGCCGCCTGGATGCCGGCAACAGGCTTAGGCACCGGGGGTGTTGCCGAGCGAGGCGGTAGTGGAGCTTGCATGGTGCGTTTGGTACCCAAGGCAGCAACCTTGATTTTGCCGATGATATCCCTTGTAAAGGTTGCGTTATCAATACGGGCTTGGGCATTGGGTTTTGCGGCAAAATCCACCGCACCGGCCTGTAGTGCTTCAAAGACATTATTGGGGTTGGAACTGATAACCACAACATGAATATTGGGGTACCTAGGGCAGATGCTGCGCAAAAATTCCGTTCCCCGCATTTTGGGCATTTCCATATCCAGGGTAATAACATCCGGTTTTAGCTCGGTAATTTTCTGCTGTGCTTCCAATGCGTTGGAAGCAAGGCCTACTATTTCGATAGCAGGGTCAGCGGACAAGGAGCGGGACATAAATTCCCGGAAAAATACCGAGTCATCCACAATCATGACTCTAATTTTTGTAATGGACATACACTAAGCTCCATTCCGCCGCGTTGCGTCGGCACTGTTGATTACAAAAACTGTGATATACTCGTATACAAAACCCATTGCAACTGGCTTTCCTGTTTGATTAAGCAAACTAAACAGCCACAGCGTACAAACAAACGGTTGCCCCTTGTCGTTCACTGTGGCGTTGTTGTACCATTGCTATTTTTACCCTTTTTGATAAACAGAGGGCATAATATATTTAAATCGTGTGGGTTTGGGAATTGATTCGGTATGGCCAATAAACAAAAATCCACCCGGACAAAGACAGTCGTATATCCTATCCACAACCTGGCTTTTGGTAGGTGCGTCAAAGTATATCATTACATTGCGGCAAAAAACCACCTGAAATGGCTTTTTGTACTGGATGGGATCCATCAGGTTAAACTGGCGGTAAACCACCTCTTGGCGTATTTCTGGAACAACCTGCACCTTATCCTCGCCAATTTTGGCGAAGTACTTGCGTTTCCAGGTATCCGGCACATCCTTGATGGCTTCGGTAGCATAGATACCCAGCTTGGCCTGTTCCAACACCTTGAGAGAAATATCGGTTGCCAGCAGCTTTTTGTCCCAACCAGGAACCCGACCGCCAAAATAATCAGCCAGTATCATGGCCAGAGTGTATGGCTCTTCCCCTGAAGAGGATGCAGCACACCAGATGCGCAAATCCCTATCCCGTACATTGCGCTCTAAAAGTGGTAGCACAGCTGTGCGGAAATAATCGAAGTGATCTGCTTCCCGCATAAAATAGGTGTGGTTTGTGGTGACTTTATTGAGCAGGTTGGTGATCTCTTTTCCCGAGGAATCGCTGGTAAGCGCCTTGATATACGCGCTGTAGTCCTTAAATCCACGCTCTACCAAATAATTGCCCAATCGCCCTTCCAAAAGAACCCGCTTATTGATTAAATTAATGCCGTAGTGTTTTTTTACATAGTCTACTAGGTAGTGAAATTCATCGTCCTTTATACTTATCATATCGGTTAAAAATCTTCCTCGATTTCTTCGCCGTCTGCCACCATCATATGATCGTCTAGCACGGCGTGACAATCCAAAATCAGCTTTATCCCGTTTTCGGTTTTTCCTACTCCTTGAATAAAGCGGGAATCCCCTGCGTTGTTTAGGTTTGGCGGCGGAGAGATTTGATCCTCCCACAAGGTGATTACTTCCGATACGCTGTCGATAATCAGCCCCACTGTGGCGCCATGAACCTCCACCACAATAATGCAGGTGCGGTCGTTGTATTCCTGGGTGGGTTTCCCAAAGCGGATGCGCACATCCACAATGGGAATTACCTTACCTCTCAGGTTGGTTATGCCCTGTACATAATCCGGGCAATATGGAACACGGGTAATGGGCTGGACATTGATAATGTCTACCACATATTTAATGGATATGGCAAATTCCTGTCCATCCAGAAAGAATATCAATAATTTGTTCTGCATTACATCCAGCGAATTCTCAACTGCTGATTCCACAACTGCTTCTGCCATAG
>CAYNCW010000361.1:0-2632 GCA_964395635.1 uncultured Oscillospiraceae bacterium | reverse complement strand
GACACACTGCTGCAATACCCGAAGATCCCAACTATGCGGTGTCCGACCGTAAGCTTTCCACCGACCGCGCCAATACCGTCCTTATGTATTTCGAGGATGTTATCGGTGTGGATGGTTCCAAACTGGTGGCCCAAGGGTTTGGTAAATGGAAACCATTTACCAGCAATGCCAATGAGGAACAGCGGCGGAAAAACCGACGTGTGGAAATTTTAATTTCCGGCAATGACCTGATGGGCACCGAACTAGAAGCAATCTATGAAAAACTGGCGGAGTAATCAAGCATAGTTAAAGCAAAGGAATGCAAATGTATAGAATAACGTGCATTCATCTGCTTTTTATGATATACTTTTATGTATATGGGCGCTTAAAAACGCCTCGCAAAATGCGGAATTGTTGAGCAAAACCGTTTGCAAAGCCGCTTTGTTCCGAAATAGCCGCATACAACAATATAGACGTAAGACCGTACTGTACGGATGCGGCGCGGGAGGGAAAAAATGTAGTGGAAGTGTTGTCACAAAGCCAGATTGATGATCTATTAAATTCATTAACATCCGGCGCAATGGATATAGAGACGGCTGTGGATGATGTCTCGAAAAAGGTAAAGGAATACGATTTTAGAAGCCCCAAACGCTTTACCAAAGAACAGCTGAAAATTATCAGCAGTGTTTACGAAAATTATTCGCGGCACCTTTCGTCCTATCTCACCAGCTTGCTTCGTTTGTATGTTAACGTAGAATGCGTGCATATAGAGGAGCAGCGGTATTCCGAGTTTAACAACGCCCTTCCCGATTCGGTTATGACAGCCATCGGCGAGCTGCGGTTTACTGGCTCCAATGAAGAAAACAACTCGGTAATTATGGACGTATCCAAACCAATCTCCTTTGCAGTAATTGAGCGCCTTTTGGGCGGTACCGGCGATGGACTGGATGTGGATAGAGAATACACCGAAATCGAACTTTCCTTGATGGAAGGCGTATTCAAAGGAATTTTTCCACAGATGACCGACGCATGGTCCAATTACTATGAAGTGGATGTTCTCTACCGAAAGGTAGAAACCAACTCCCGCCTGATGCAGGCGGTTGCCGCGGATGAAACCGTGGTTATTCTCATGTTGGATGTGTCCATCAAGGATGTGCAAGGTTCTATCAGTATTTGTATCCCGGCGGTCTGCCTGGAGGATGTGGTGAAGAAAATAGATTCGCAGTATGTGCGCAATCTAAAACGCATCAACTCCGCAGGGGACAAAGAACGCAGGGAATTGGTAATGAAATACCTACAGCAAAGCGATCTGGAGCTCCGTTGTGTAATAGGAAAAACCCAAGTCAATCTCAGCGATATCATCTATCTTAATGTTGGAGATGTTATTCAGCTGGGCAAACCTATTGCGTCTCTGGTTGACCTGAATGTCGGCGAATCCTGTTGGTTTCGTGGCAAAATGGGTGTCCAGCGAAACAAAAAGGCTTTTCAGGTCCTAGAAGTTCTGTAATAGAGAGGTGTAAATGCATATGAGCGGGGAAGCAAACAAAAATCCGGATATCTTCTCTAACCTCGAAATAGATACCATAGGGGAGATTTTGAACATCAGCATGGGTTCGGCGGCAACCGCTGCCTCCACCTTGCTGGATCACAAGGTGACTATTACTACGCCCATTGTAAATGTTGTCCCTTTAAGTGAGTTCAATATTAAACTGCTGGAGCCGGCTACAGCAGTTGAAATCAAATATGTAGAAGGTATATCGGGTTCCAATATCCTCATTCTTCGTCAACAGGATATACGGCTGATTTTGGGCCAAATGATGCAGATGGATATACCGGAGGACTATGTAATAGACGAAATCGGCCAAAGCGCTATGTGCGAGCTCATGAACCAGATGATGGGTTCTTCTGCTACCGTACTTTCCTGCTTTTTGGGCCGTACAATCAACATATCCACACCGGTTCTCCTGCATATTGGCGAATTTGAAGAATTTAAAAAGAGCCATTTTTCAAACCAAGAGAACATTCTAACCATTAAATTTTCCATCAATATTAAAGATATAATGGAAAGCGAATTTGTCAGTGTGATGGATATCGACTTGGCCAAAGAGATTATTGACGTTTCTCTTAACTTTGATTCAGATAGTTCGGAGGAAAGTCCCTTGGCTCCGCAAAAACCCCAACCCCAACCCCAAGCTCCTGCTGCACCTGCACCGAGTATGGGGCCTGCTTCGGGTGCCGCACAACAACCTCAAGGAGGAATGCAAAGTATGCCTGCCCAGCAGCCGGGATCGACACCAATGCAGGACCCTGCATTTGGACAGCAGCCATATCCTCAACAGCCCCAATATGGCCAACAGCCCTATCCGCCCCAACAACCCTATCCCCCACAGCCCGGCTATCCGCCCGGCTACCAGGGATACCCACAACAGCCGCCCTATCCTCCTCAACAGCCTCCCGCTGGTTATGGATATGGTATGCCTGCACAAGCTCCAATGCCTCCCCAATCCATGGCCTCTCCTATCATGGTGAAGGACTACGACTATTCTGATTTTGCCGGTGGCCACCAAGTTCAGGAGCTTCCCGCCAATATCGATTTGGTAATGGATGTGCCGGTTATGGTTACTGTAGAACTGGGCCGCACCAAGCGTAAGAT
>CAYNCW010000360.1:0-2662 GCA_964395635.1 uncultured Oscillospiraceae bacterium | reverse complement strand
GGGGTTTCTTTACGCGATAGAATTTTGCTTATGGCGGATAATCAGGGCATACTCTGGATAGACGGTTTTGGTGCAGCCCAACGAGCTGCTGCCGATGCATCCACCAGCAGGGCCATTTGCATAGAAATATTGGAGGATTTGGGGTAAATGTTACAAGATATTCAGAAGGTGCTCATCAGCGAAGATGCTTTGGAAAAAAAGGTGCGGGATTTAGGCAGACAAATTAGCGAAGATTATCGTGGAAAAAATTTGCTGCTGGTTAGTGTGCTTAAGGGGTCGGTTGTATTTATGGCGGATCTCATGCGGGCAATCACCATTCCACTCAAGGTAGATTTTATGTCGGTCTCCAGTTACGGAAGCGGTGTAAAAACCTCTGGGGTGGTTAAAATACTCAAAGACCTGGATCATCCGGTGGAAGGACACGACCTGCTGATTGTGGAGGATATTTTGGATTCCGGCCAGACATTGTCCTATCTGCGGGAGATGCTCAGCAAGCAAAAGCCCAACAGCATTCGCCTGGTAACCTTGCTGGATAAACCGGAGCGCCGCCAGGTGGATATCAAAGCCGATTACAAAGGCTTTGAGGTTCCGGATGAGTTTGTGGTGGGTTATGGGCTGGACTACGACGAAAAATACCGCAATCTGCCCTTTGTGGGCATTCTGAAACCGGAAGTGTACCGGTAAAGCATTGTCGGCTACCGACAGTAGATATTGTAACAGGGAGTGAAACTTTTTGCCGAAACGTTCAAGGGGACTGGTTGGCGTTTATGTGGTGGTACTGCTGGTATTGATGTTGGCGCTTACCACATGGTTCAGCTGGGGAGCATCGCCGCAAACCGTACGGTATTCCCAGATTATATCCTATTTTCAGCAGAACAAAGTACGGGAATATTCGTTGGATTTTGGTACCGGCGAGCTTGTAATTACCAAGCTGGAGGGCCAGACAGAACCCATTGTATACAAGGTACCCAATGTTGAAATCTTTTTGATGGATACCCGGAGATATGTTCTCACCTACAATGCGGAAAATCCTGATAATATTATCGTTTTTGACTATAAAAAAGCCCAGGAAATGCCTTGGTGGATTACCTTGCTGCCCACCTTGCTTTTGGTGGGAGTTATGGTGGTACTTTGGGTTGTAATGATGCGCCAGTCCCGAGGTGGGGGCAATGTTGCCGGATTTGGCAAGGCCAAAGCCCGTACAGCCTCGGAGGGGCGTAAGGTTACCTTTGCCGATGTGGCCGGTGCCGACGAGGAAAAGGAAGAGCTGGTGGAGATTGTGGAGTTTCTCCGCAACCCCGGCAAGTTCAATTCCTTAGGGGCACGTATTCCCAAGGGCTGTTTGTTGGTGGGCCCTCCCGGAACCGGTAAAACCTTGCTGGCTCGCGCAGTGGCTGGTGAGGCAGATGTACAGTTTTTTTCCATCTCCGGTTCCGACTTTGTGGAAATGTTTGTAGGTGTGGGCGCAAGCCGTGTCCGCGACCTGTTTGACCAAGCCAAGAAGAATGCCCCCAGCGTTATTTTTATAGACGAAATTGACGCAGTGGGTCGCCAAAGAGGCGCAGGCTTAGGCGGCGGCCACGACGAGCGCGAGCAAACTCTCAACCAGCTGCTGGTGGAGATGGATGGTTTCTCTGCAAACACCGGAGTTATCATCATTGCTGCCACCAACCGCCGGGATATCTTGGACCCGGCACTGCTGCGTCCTGGACGGTTTGACCGCCAGATTGTGGTGGGATACCCGGATATTAAAGGCCGTGAAGAGATTCTTAAGGTGCATGCCCGCAACAAGCCCATCGGGCCGGATGTGCAGCTTTCAACCATTGCCAAAACCACAGCTGGGTTTACCGGTGCGGATTTGGAAAACCTCCTCAATGAATCTGCACTGTTGGCTGCCCGGAAAAACCTGAAGGCCATCACTATGGAAGAAATCGAAGAGGCCACTATCAAGGTGGTTGCAGGTCCCGAAAAACGCTCTCATGTCATCACCGAGAAGGATAAGCGCCTGACGGCGTATCATGAAGCCGGTCACGCTCTTTGTAGCTTCTACTCCCCCAGTCAGGACCCTGTGCATCAGGTTACCATCATCCCTCGTGGAACAGCTGGCGGATTCACCATGTCCCTGCCTACGGAAGACCGCAATTATGTCACCAAAACCTACATGTTTGAAACCATTGTTGTGTTTATGGGGGGGCGTGTGGCGGAACAACTGATTTTGGATGATATCTCCACCGGCGCATCCAGCGACCTGGAACGGGCAACCAAAACCGCCCGGCAGATGGTTACCAGATATGGCTTCTCCAAACGCATTGGGCCAATTGTCTATGGCCAAAACCAATCCGAGGTGTTCTTGGGCAGAGACTATACCCATGGCAGAGATTTTTCCGAGAATGTGGCTTCGGAAATCGATACTGAAGTGCGCACCATTATGGATGATGCATACTTCAAGTCCACCGAGATTCTTACCTCCCACATGGATCAGCTTCATGAGTTGGCCCAGTATTTGCTCAAACACGAGAAAATAGATGGCAAAGAGTTCCGCAAGCTGATGGGTGCAGAAGAGGTATCCGAAAAGGATTTACCGGAAGACAACACCGACGAACTGCAAAAGCCAGATCCCCAAACACCACATATGGATATCAGCATCGGTGACAACGTAATT
>CAYNCW010000359.1:0-2784 GCA_964395635.1 uncultured Oscillospiraceae bacterium | reverse complement strand
AAAAATACATGAGATTTTTCATGATAATGTTTCCCGCACTTTTGTGTCGGATAAATCCGTTTTCTACCATGGCAAAACCCTCTTCCATAAAGAAAACCAGCGCCGCACCAATTAAAACCCAAATAGTATCAACAGCTATATACATAATCATTACCTCAAACAAAAGGGTGCGTATTTTATCAGCCTAGTTTGATGACTGATAAAACACACACCCTTGTTGCGTATTGTATTTTAGTTTACACTATAGAGCATATCCGCATAAGTAGGCAGCGGCCAATGTTTCTTTGAGATAAGCGTCTCCAGCTCATCCACAATGAGACGAAGCTCCGACATTGCCATAAACACCTTGTCACGATAAAATCTCGCAAGGTCAAGCGCATCACTCAGGGATTTAGTTTGCAGCGTGGCAGCTTCTAAAGCGTCAAGCTTTTTTAACAGACATGAGGATAATTTAGAAATCTTGCCAAGGAGATGCTCCTCCAGCGTGCAATCGTATTGACCACAAGCTTTTTTGTTATTGATAAGCTGCGCAAGCTCATTCTGATAGCTGATACAAGCAGAAATAATATCCTTTTTTGCTATGTCGGTCATGGTCAGTGCCTCGATATGCAGAGTCTTACAATAGCCCTCCAGAAGAATTTCATACCTTGAATGGATTTCTGTTTCGCTAAATACATGATGGCGTTGAAAAACATCCACACTCTTTTGAGAAACAAAGGCCGGCAATGCTTCCACTGTGGTCTTCAAATTTGACAAACCGCGCCTTTTTGCCTCATGAACCCATTCTTCGGAATAGTTGTTGCCATTGAAGATAATCCGCTTGTGCTCACTGATTGTTTTTTGTATAAGCGTGGTAAGCGCGCTCTTAAAATCATCTGCCTTTTCAAGGGAATCAGCAAATTCGCGCAAAACCTCGGCAACCACGGTATTAAGAACAATATTCGAGCCAGCAATAGAAAAAGTAGAGCCAAGCATACGAAACTCAAACTTGTTGCCGGTGAAGGCAAAAGGCGAGGTGCGGTTGCGGTCAGTAGTGTCTTTTGGGAAATGAGGAAGCACCGTTGCGCCAATCTCCATCTGAAGCTTTTGCCTGTCCTCATAAGCCGAACCCGTTTCAATGGCTTCAAGGATTTCGGTAAGTTCATCGCCCAAAAACATAGATACTATAGCCGGAGGGGCTTCATTGGCACCTAGCCTGTGATCGTTTCCGGCACTGGCTACCGACACACGCAGAAGATCCTGGTATTCGTCCACCGCTTTAATAACGGCTGTAAGGAATAGTAAAAACTGTGCGTTTTCATATGGTGTTTCACCCGGCTCTAATAGGTTTACACCTGTATCGGTGGAAATAGACCAGTTGTTGTGTTTTCCGCTGCCATTGACACCCGCAAAGGGTTTTTCATGAAGCAAGCAAGCCAAACCGTGCTTGTTCGCAATGCTTTTCATAAGTTCCATGGTTAGCTGATTATGGTCGGTAGCAATGTTTGTGGTGGTAAAAATAGGAGCCAATTCATGCTGTGCAGGGGCGACCTCGTTGTGTTTTGTTTTGGCGAGAATCCCCAGCTTCCAAAGTTCTTCGTCTAATTCCCGCATGAAGGCTGATACTCGTGGTTTAAGGCTTCCAAAATAGTGATCATCCATCTCCTGCCCTTTGGGAGGACGTGCGCCAAATAATGTTCTGCCGGTATAGAGTAAATCAGGACGCTTTAGAAACACCTCTTTGTCTATAAGGAAGTATTCCTGCTCCGGGCCAACTGTTGTAATCACACGCTGTACCGCTGTGTTACCGAATAAGCGGAGTATGCGTAGGGCTTGCTTGTCTATAGCTTCCATAGAACGCAGCAGCGGCGTCTTTTTATCCAACGCCTCTCCACTGTATGAGCAAAATGCAGTGGGGATACAGAGTGTGCCATCCTTAATAAAAGCATAAGAGGTGGTGTCCCAAACGGTGTATCCTCTTGCTTCAAAAGTAGCTCGTAAACCGCCGGACGGAAAACTGGAAGCATCTGGCTCTCCGCGTACAAGCTCTTTGCCCGAAAACTCCATAATAATCTTGCCGTCACCGGCAGGAGCGATAAAACTGTCGTGCTTTTCAGCTGTTATGCCAGTCATAGGTTGGAACCAGTGGGTAAAATGGGTTGCACCTTTTTCCACAGCCCAATCCTTCATGGCACTTGCCACCACATTGGCTACATCAAGCTCCAAGTGGGTGCCTTGTGCAATAGTCTTTTTTAATGCCTTGTAAGTATCTTTTGGCAATCTGGCACGCATAACTGTATCGCTAAACACCATACTGCCAAACAAATTAGGAACATCTTTCACAACAATCACCTCTCACAATAATCTCTAATTATGGATGCTTCATTAATCCACAAGCTGAAAAATCTTATACTAAATAAAAAAATAAAGGCGTTGCGGACAAAAGTCCACAGCGCCCTTGCTGTTTATATGCTTATTGTAGCAGTGTGTTTTTCGTTTGTCAATAACTTTTTTTGCATAATCGGACTTTGTTCTGTGTAGGTTGTTAGGCCTACACGTAAATTTAATTTTTTTGTAGGTCTGTCAAACCTACAAATTTCCACTTATTTTTAAGTTTTTTCCATTGACAATGGGTTTATTGTACTGTATACTGATAGGTACTGAACAAAGGCGTTCATCAGATAATGTATTTGCCAGTTTAAAAAGCTGGATCAAGGGCCGGTTCGTTAGCCGCCCGCATTATGTGATGAGCGTCTTTTTTATGTGGTTAGGAGGTTATGTATAATGAAAGAGGGTCAAATAAGA
>CAYNCW010000358.1:0-2807 GCA_964395635.1 uncultured Oscillospiraceae bacterium | reverse complement strand
TGTCGATAACGGTCACATCCGGCTTAAGGGCCAACAGCTTGCCATCCAAATCCATAAAGGTTATAATACTTTCGGTATCCAAAAAGTTTTTGTTTTCTATGTACAGGGCATATTCCTCGAATTTGTTTACTCTAACCTTGCGAAAACCTCGTTGCTCAAACAATCTGCGCAGCTGCATTGCTGCCAGCTCATCCCTGCCAAAATCTCTATTGGAAAGCTCCATGAAACTCCAGAATCCCCTTTCCAGATATTGTCTAGTACTCAGTATACTCAATTCCAATACAGTATACAACATTTTTATATTTTAATCAATTACCATATTATCATATTAAAGTATTTTAGCGCTATGCATAAAATACTATCTTACAGAACACAATATTTTGGTATTGACATCTTAATTAAACTCTGCTATATTGAGTAGCAAGCAAGGTACACAAAACCAAATATACAAAAAGCGATGACGGGGAGGATCTTTCTCCACCCGACTTACAGAGAGCCGATGGTTGGTGGGAATCGGTAGCGGGCAGTAGGTATTGTAACCCCTGAGCAGAGGTAAGAAAGCGCAAGCAAGTAGATACCTACGCAAAGACAGCGTTAAAGGTCGAGGATTTGTTTGAATCCGGAAATGAGTGGTATATTGTTCCTAATGGCAGTATACAATTTGGGTGGTAACACGGGTAAAGCTCGTCCCATATATATGGGATAGGGCTTTTTTTGTTGCTTCCAACTCATTTCTCACCTAAGAAAACTAGGAGGAAATGAATTATGAAAACAAAAACAAACCCCAAAATCCAGGAATTTTACAAGCAGTTTTGCACAGAAAGCTTTGACCATAACGGGATACTCACCAATTTCGACCCTGTTTTCGCAGACAATTTTAACTTCGCTTACGATGTGGTTGATGCTATTGCCCAGATAGAACCAAATCGTAGGGCACTGGTGTGGTGTGATGAACACGGCGCCGAAAAAATCTTTACCTTTGGAGATGTTCGCCACTACTCCAACCAAGCAGCCAATCTGTTCCGGGCCCATGGTGTGGGCAAAGGGGATATGGTTATGCTGATTCTCAAGCGGCATTACCAGTTTTGGTTCGCCATTCTGGCACTGCACAAACTGGGGGCTGTTGCCATCAACTCCAGCAATTTGATGACCACAAAGGATCTATCCTACCGCTTTAACGCCGCAGAGATAAGCTATATTGTTTGCACAGCTGACGGTGATGTCGCCCAGTTTGCCGATAAGGCCTGTGAAAAATATGGCGGTATGAAGGCAAAATTTTTGGTGGCTGGGGATCATTGCCCCAACCCCAATCGAGATGGTTGGATAAACTTTAACCAGGAAGTCCCACAGCACTCGGATGATTTAGAGCGCATAGAAACCTACTGGCAAGAGCCTCTGCTGATGTACTTTACGTCCGGCACCACCGGTAACCCCAAAATGGCCTACCACGACCACACCTACCCCATCGGCCATATCATCACCGCCAAGTATTGGCACAACATTCAGTCTGACGGCCTGCATATGACAGTGGCAGATACCGGCTGGGCAAAGGCCAGCTGGGGTAAGATTTACGGTCAGTGGTTTTTGGGCGCAGCGGGCTTTGTTTATGACTACACTAAGTTTGAACCGGCCCAATTGACGGGCGCTATTGCCCGACATAAGGTAACCACCTTCTGTGCGCCCCCCACTATCTATCGCTTCTTTATCAAAGAAGGCATGGAGCAATACGATTTGTCCTCCATCACCCATGCCACCACTGCGGGAGAAGCCCTAAACGCCGAGGTGTTTAACCGGTTTTATGAGTACACCGGTCTTCAGATAATGGAAGCCTTTGGTCAAACCGAAACCACAGCGGTAACCTTAAACCTGGTGGGTACCAACCCAAAACCCGGTTCTATGGGTCGTCCATCCCCACTATATAATGTGGATCTGGTGGACAACGATGGTAACTCGGTGGCCGACGGAGAGGTTGGGGAGTTGGTGCTGCGGTTAAAACCTGGCCAAAAACAGGTAGGGTTATTCTGCGGCTACTACAAGGATCAAGAAAAAACTGATGACGTTTGGCACGATGGTCTCTATCACACCGGCGACACCGCCTGGCGGGACACCGATGGGTTTTACTGGTATGTTGGTAGGCTGGACGATGTAATTAAAGCTTCGGGCTACCGCATTGGCCCCTTTGAGATTGAAAGCGTTCTCATGGAGCACCCGGCTGTTATGGAATGTGCTGTTACCGGCGTAGAACATCCTATTCGCGGCACGGTGGTTAAGGCTACAATTGTGCTGACCAAAACTCATTCCCCTTCCGACGAGCTGATAAATGAGCTGCAGGAATATGTTAAAAATCAAACTGCACCCTACAAATATCCCCGTATTGTAGAATTCGTCCAGGAGCTGCCCAAAACCTTTAGCGGCAAAATCAAGCGGGCTGATATTCGCAGAAAAGATGAGATGCAAAGCCAATCCCTTCTATGGCGGCTCTCCCAACTGGCAAACCAAGGTGCTTAATTTTTAAATTAACGTAGGATTTTAATCATTAACACTAAATATAGACTAAGTCAATAATAGAATGTAGGTAAAATTTCACGTAATTTATACCAAGGTTCAAAAAAACCATTGACAGTTTATTGACAAGACGCTATACTGTAACAAACAACACAATAGAATATACACAAAGCGTTGATAGGGAATAGTAGTTTGCTTTGCTCCTCACAGAGAGCCGTGGTAGCTGAGATGCGGCAGGATGGAAACCAAATGAACTCACCCTTGAGCAGTCGGCTGAAAGCGAGTAGGCCTGAACGGTGTCC
>CAYNCW010000357.1:0-2824 GCA_964395635.1 uncultured Oscillospiraceae bacterium | reverse complement strand
CTGGTAAAACCATCCAAGGTGGTTTGGATTGACGGCAGTGAGGAGCAGCTGGCAGATCTGAAAAAGCAGTCTCTGGCTTGTGGCGAGCTTATCGAGCTTAACCAAGAGTTGCTGCCGGGCTGTACGTTGCACCGCACTGCAATAAACGATGTTGCCCGCGTAGAACACCGCACCTTTATATGCTCCAGAAACAAAGAGGATGCAGGCCCCACCAACAATTGGGAAGATCCCAAGGTTATGTATGAAAAACTCGGCAAACTTTTTGATGGTGTTATGAAAGACCGCACCATGTATGTAATCCCGTATTCCATGGGTCCCTTAGGCTCTCCCTACTCCAAGGTGGGCGTTGAACTCACCGACTCTATCTATGTTGTGCTCAACATGGATATTATGGCTCGCATCGGCCAAAAAGCGTTGGATCAGCTGGGGGACAGCTCCAACGACTTTGTTCGGGGCCTCCACTCCAAAGCGGATATTGATGAAGAAAACCGCTACATCTGCCACTTCCCAGAGGACAACACCATCTGGTCCATCAACTCTGGCTACGGCGGCAACGTGTTGTTGGGCAAAAAGTGCTTTGCTCTGCGCATCGCTTCCTACCAGGGCAAAAACGAGGGCTGGATGGCTGAACATATGCTGATCTTGGGTATCGAAGATCCCCAGGGCAATGTATCCTACGTAGCCGCTGCTTTCCCCTCTGCTTGCGGCAAGACCAACCTGGCTATGCTGATTCCCCCAGAAGTATACGCAAATAAGGGGTACAAAGTCTGGTGTGTCGGCGACGACATTGCCTGGATGAATATTGGCGAGGACGGCAGACTCTGGGCCATCAACCCGGAAGCCGGTTTCTTCGGCGTTGCACCCGGAACCAACCTTAAGTCCAATCCCAACGCCCTGCTTTCCACCCAAAAGAACACCATCTTCACCAACGTGGTGCATAACCTGGACAACAACACCGTTTGGTGGGAAGGTTTGGATAAAAATCCACCGGAAAATGCAGTGGACTGGAAGGGCAATCCCTGGAACGGAAAGACCGCAACAGACAAAGGCGCTCATCCAAATTCCCGGTTTACGGCCCCTGCCATCAATTGCCCTTGCATCAGCAAAGAGTTTTCTTCTCCTCAAGGCGTGCCGATTTCCGCTATCGTGTTCGGCGGTCGCAGAGCCAAAACTGCTCCCCTGGTGTACCAATCCCGTGATTGGCAACATGGTGTATTTGTGGGCTCTATCATGGCTTCTGAAACCACCGCAGCCGCAGCTGGTGATGTGGGTGTTGTTCGCCGGGATCCTATGGCTATGCTGCCCTTCTGCGGTTACCACATGGGGGATTATTTTAACCACTGGCTGGATATGGGCAAAAAGATGGGGGACAAGGCACCTAAAATCTTTAATGTTAACTGGTTCCGCACCGATGATGAAGGCAACTTCATCTGGCCCGGATTTGGCGATAATATGCGTGTATTGATGTGGATTCTGGGCCGCTGCTCCGGTGAAGCTGATGCTGTGGAAACCCCCATCGGTTACGAGCCCAAGGCTGAGGATATCAATATTGAAGGTTTGGAAGACATTACTGTAGAGACTGTCAAAGACCTCTTAAATGTTGATAAGGCCCTTTGGAAAGAAGATGTAGCCGGCATTAAAGAGTTTTACGCCAAGTTTGGCGATAAGCTGCCAAGCCAGCTCAAAGAGGAACTGACCAAGCTGGAGAGCAATCTGGCATAAAAAAATTTTCAACAATAGAAAACGGTATGGTGGAAAACGGTTTCCGCCATACCGTTTTTTTATTTATAGGGATTTTTACCTACAAAATCCTGTAAAAGTGTATAACCTCCGGCAGGCAGGTAAAACTGCTAATGCATACCTCTATGTTTATCCCTGGTGGGATTTACCAACAGGCTGTTTTCAGCTTGTCGTTTGGATGTGAAAGAGTATGAAAAAACTATGGTCAGTGCTTTTGTGCATAGCGTTGATTCTCTGTATCGGTGGTTGTACCAGACGTACCAAAGAATCTCCCCGCGTATTACATTTGGCACCAGAGGTTCAGGGCGGTGTTTCTTCCCAGGCGCCCATAACCTCCCAGGCGCCAGTAACTCCACCTGCTATGCCACAAGAATCTGCAATCAATCCCTTTCAGGAAGAGGTGGGCGCAAATACGCCCGCCTCTTCAGCCCAAAGTGCATCTCCACCATCCAATATTGCCCCAATCAATACCACAATTGTAGTGGACACTGAAAAGGACAAAAACGAAGGGATTCCCAAAGATTTAACCCAGGTATATGGACAAAAGGAAACGATGCTTGAAGAGCTGAGTGCCGCTGTTATTGAAGCGGAGCTTTTGCGGCTTATCAACCAGGAACGGGCTACACAAGGCGTGGAGCAGCTGGGTATGCAGGAAAGTTTGCGCTGGGCTGCCAGAATCCGTGCCCCGGAGGTTATCGACAGCCTATCCCACACACGACCGGACGGCACCCCCTATTACAGTGCAATGGATGAAGCAGGGTTTGTGTATGCCGGAAAATGGCATGGAGAAAATGTCAGTTACATGTATTTCACCCAAGGTATGTATGATTCCGTGACTGCGGCGGAAAAAATGTATGATAGCCTGAAAACCTCTACAGGCCATTATCAGAATATGCTTAGTGAAAACTTCTTACAGGCAGGCATTGGTGCGTTTGTACAGATTAAGGACAATACGGTTCAGATTGGCTCCGCCCAGCTGTTCGCTAGCACATAAAAGAGCGGTCTTGCATGCTTTATCATGCAAGACCGCTCTTTATTGTAAGCGAAATCCCCCGGCTGTGCCGGGGGTTCAGTGAAGCTTTAG
>CAYNCW010000356.1:0-2834 GCA_964395635.1 uncultured Oscillospiraceae bacterium | reverse complement strand
TGTGCTGGTCATTGAGTTTCAGCAGTTTTGATTTCACAAGCTCGGCGGGGTAATCGTCCCCGGCGATGCGTATGGTTTTGCTTTGGCGGCAGAGCGTTTCGGTGATAATCTGCACGATTTCATCCAGCATTTCGCGGTTTAGCTTTGCGTCCTGCATAAGAATGTCATACTCGATATTTTCCAAAACGATTTCTCTGTAATGCTCTGCATCAGACCTTTCCTTTCGCTTCGCTTCCGGCGGTGAAGCCGCCGCATCGGAAAAGAAATGAATGGAATGGATATTTGATAAATCAGGGTTTTCTTTTTGGATACTTGTTGTATCTATATTTAATTGCGTTGGATTATCCAGCGTAGGCAAAGCCAATGTAGGGTTTTCCAGCGTTGGATTATCCAATGTTGGATTATCCAATATAGGCTTTTCCGGCACAGGTGGGTTTTGCGGCTGTTCGTAGATGATGTAATCAGCGCCGCCCAGCTGCCCTTTCTCATTGCGCACTCTGGAACGCACGATATATCCGGCGCGTTCCAGCTCCTTGACCGCTTCACGAATGGCATCTACCTTTTCGACGCTAATCAGCGACAGTCCTTTGAGCGTATAATCCCAATCCTCCGGCAAAGAGAGCATGAGCGATAAGAGCCCTTTGGCTTTGAGAGTCAGCGTCCTGTTTTTCAGGTGGTGGTTTGCCATAACCGTGTAATCCCGCGTCTTTTCTACCCGAAATACAGCCATATTCATCAGCTCCTTTCCGGCTTTGGGCATAAAAATAGTGCCCTCTTCGGGACACATCTGCGCGGGGTTATCGCTCCTGTGACTGCTGACGCTTTTTGTGCCAGCTTTCCAGCAGTTTGAGTATGGTATCCTCCATCTGTTGAGGGGTATAGGATTTGGGGAAATACTTGCGGAGCTTGTCGCTTGAAAGGGTCACTTTATCCTGTTCCGGCTTCTTTTCCTCCGACATAATGGCAAGCATACTGTCCTCGTTTAGCCGCCCCTCCTGACTGAATTTTTTAAGCCGTTGTGCCTGTGAAAGCGATGGCGTTGCTTGTTCGTAGTCCATTGTGTTCACAAGCATTTCTTGTTCATCAGGCTTTAGATATGACAGTTCGACGGCGGGATTAAAGGCAATTTTCTTTGCGTCCACCATATCCAAAAGCGCGGGGATAAGCTCGGTAAGACGGATGTAGCGTTGTATTTGATTGCGGCTCTCGCCCATCTGTTCAGCCATGATTTGGTCGGAGCGTTTTTGTGTCCCAACTTGGGACACATTTTCTTTGGGTGGTCGTCCGGCTTGCCGTTTCATTGCGTCCAGCTTCATTTTGTAGGCAAAGGCGCGTTCACTCGGCAGGATATTGTCCCGTTGAATATTGCTGTCAACCATGATAATGGTCGCTGCGTCATCATCGAGGTTGCGCACAATGACCGGCATGGTCTCAAGTCCGGCAAGCTCACAGCCGCGCTTTCGCCGGTGCCCAGAAACAAGCTCAAAGCCGCCACCCTCACGCGGGCGGGCAATGGCGGGCACAAGCACGCCGTATTCCTTAATACTCTCGGCGGTATCCTGCATGGCTGCGTCGTCCAGCACCTTAAACGGATGATTGGCAAATGGGTGTAGCTCTGAAAGTGGGATTTCTGTGACCTTTTCGCGCCTATCGTCGGCGCGTGCTTCCTCAGTCTGAAAAATCTCATCGTAGCTGGTCAGACTTATGTTTTTGCCGTTGTTTTTCAACTTTTAGCACCTCCTTTGTAAGTTCTCTGTAAGCATCGGCAACCTTGCCTTTGGGATCATGAGCGAAAATGCTTTTGCCCTCTGCGCTGATTTCGGCGGCACGGACGGAATGGGGAATGTCGGTATCAAAGATTTTCAGCTTGCCGCCGTAGGTTTCGCGCAGGAGTGCGCTAATCTCTTTGGCATAATTGGTGCGGCTGTCCACCATTGTGAGCATTATGCCGGAGATGTGCAGTTTGGGGTTTATCTGCTTACGCACCTTGTTAATGGTTTGCAAGAGCTGTTCAAGTCCCTTTGCCGGAAGATACTGCGCCTGAACGGGAATGAGCACGCTGTCGGCGGCGGTCAGCGCGTTGACTGTCAGCATACCGAGTGAGGGCATACAGTCTATCAGAATAACGTCATACGCGCCCTTTACGCTGTCTAAATACTGTTTGAGTATCTTCTCGCGGCTCATTGCATTTACAAGGGACACCTCCATGCCGGACAGCTCAATACTTGCGGGCATGAGATCAACACCTTCGGCGTGACGGATTATCCCGTCTTTGGGGTCAAAGGGCTCATCGGTCAGCATTTTCCCCATGACGGTTGCCAGCGTCACCGGCAGTCGGTCAGGCTGGGGATTGCCTAAGCTGATGGACAGGCTGCCCTGTGGGTCAGCGTCCACCAGCAGGACACGCTTACCCTCCTGTGCCAGCCCCACGCCCAAATTGGCGCAGGTGGTTGTTTTGCCGACACCACCCTTTTGGCTGGCAACGGCTATGATGGTCGCGTTCAATTTTTGTCACCTCCGCAGAAATGGGTGTTGTTAGTGCTCATATTAAACCTCCTTTGAAATGAGAAAGCCGCCGCTTGTTTAAGCGACGGCTTCATAATATATGAAATCTTAGTTTTTACAGAACTTCATTTTGTGTGCTATAAATCTAATCGTCAACCTCCATGAACCATGAACTGTCATCTAAGAACAAATGTAACTGTTTGTTACGGATACGGCAGGTATAGCGCAGTCCGATACCACCCGCTTTCAAGCTGGCAGCTTTTCGGACATCAAGCACACGGTCAATCTCGAAGGAGCGGCCATCCTCCCATTCGATTGATAGTGGCGTA
>CAYNCW010000355.1:0-2846 GCA_964395635.1 uncultured Oscillospiraceae bacterium | reverse complement strand
ATTTGGAGCCTTTCTCAGCTCATTGAAAAGGATCCTGTCATCCGGGAAAAAATGCGGGTTGTGTTCCTTGCTGAATACAACGTTACCACCTCGGAGCTTTTAATGCCCGCTGCGGAAATTTCTGAGCAAATCTCCCTTGCGGGAACCGAAGCTTCTGGAACCGGCAACATGAAGATGATGCTTAATGGCGCTATAACCTTGGGCACCATGGATGGCGCCAACGTGGAGATTCACGATGCGGTGGGTAATAACAACATCCTTATATTCGGCATGAACGCCCAAGAGGTGGAGCAGCGCCGCCGCAGTGGCTATTTCCCCTACAAGCTATACGAAAAGGATCCTGTAATCAAACCGGCTGTAGACTTTTTACTGGATGGCATTCCAGGTGAGAATTTCGGGGATATTTACAACATGTTAACCCAGTCGGACTATTATATGACCCTGGAGGATTTCCACTCCTACAAGGATCAGCGAACCTATACCAACAAGCTCTATGGCGACAAATATCACTGGCAGAGAATGTCGCTGCGCAACATTGCCCAAAGTGGTATCTTCTGCGCCGACCGCGCTGTCAGCGACTACGCCCGCGATATATGGAAGCTTGAGAAATGACGGCCTTATACGATAGCCGGGACACCGCCTGTAAGCAACCTTTTGGCGCGTTGAAAACAGGTCAGCCGGCCACCTTTACACTGCGCCTTTCTAAAACCACACAGGCACAAACCCCTATGTTGCGCCTGTATTTTATGGATCTGTGGGATGCCCCAATGGATATTCCCATGGAAGTTGCCGGCTGCGATTTGGTGTACAACACCTACACCTGCTCTTTTTCCACACAAACTCCGGCGCTGTATGCTTACCGGTTTGTATTTGTAAGCGCAGATCACCAAATACAGGTCAGCCGGGGGCAGGATGGATTGGCTGTAATTGGTTCTGGGGATCTCTGGCAGTTAACTGTCTATGACAGTGGTATGCAAACCCCTTCCTGCCTTCGGGAGGGGGTGCTGTATCAAATCTTCCCCGACCGTTTTTACAGCAGCGGAACCCCCAAACAAAATGTACCGTCTGACCGAAAGCTGCGCAAGGACTGGGGAGCTATTCCCGACTGGCGCCCCAATACCCAGGGCGAGGTCACCAACAGTGATTATTTTTGTGGGGATCTTGCGGGGATTGCCCAAAAGCTTGGGTATCTCCAGTCTTTAGGGGTTACTGCCATCTACCTAAACCCGGTGTTTGAAGCTCACTCCAACCACCGATACAATACAGCGGATTATTTCAAAATCGACCCACTGCTGGGTACCAATCAGGATTTTGCCAACCTATGCGCCAAAGCCAAGAGCATGGGCATTGCAGTTATTCTGGACGGGGTATTCAGCCATACAGGCTCGGACAGTGTATACTTTAACCGAGAAGGGCGCTACGGCACTGATGGCGCCTACAACAACCCCGAGAGCCCCTACTTTCCCTGGTATCGTTTTACCAACTACCCCACAGAATACGAGAGCTGGTGGGGCTTTCGCACGTTGCCCAATGTGGAGGAAAACGAGCCTTCCTACAAAGCGTTTATCTGTGGCCCAAAGGGTGTGCTAAGCTACTGGATGGAACTTGGAGCCGGTGGATTTCGCCTGGATGTGGCAGATGAGTTGCCGGATGGCTTTCTGGAGCAGCTGCGCCGAAGGGTGAAGGCAGAAAATCCGGATGCCGCCATTATCGGCGAGGTTTGGGAAGATGCCTCCAACAAGGTGAGCTACGGTGTCCGCAGAAAGTATTTGCTGGGCAAACAGTTGGATAGTGTCACCAATTACCCCTTTAAGGATGCCATCTTATCCTACATTCGATATGGTGATGGGAGCAGCTTTTACAACCGGATTATGGTGATTTTGGAAAATTACCCCCAACCTGTTTTGGCTGGGCTGATGAATTGCCTCTCCTCCCATGATACCCCTAGAGCTATAACCATGCTGGCAGGGGAACCTATGGGGGATAACGGGCGGGAATGGCAAGAGGCCTATCACGATCTGAGCCCAAGCCAATACCGATTGGGCTGCAAGCTTTTGGTGCTTGCCACCATCCTCCAGTTTGGTTTGCCGGGAATCCCCTGTATTTATTACGGAGATGAAGCTGGGCTATACGGCTACAAGGATCCCTTTAACCGGGTGTGCTACCCTTGGGATCAGGAGGACTTGCAGCTGCTGGACTCTTTTCGCAAGCTGGGGCAAATTCGCAGCGAGTACCCGGTGTTTTCCCAGGCCGACTTTATACCCCTGGTGTTTGGCAATGGGGTTTGTGCTTTTACCAGAGCTGCCGGTAACCGTACATTTTTGTTTGCAGTCAATCGTCAGGACAAAGCGTTTCCGCTAAATCTGCCTTACCAAAACAGCCCGGAAGTGCTGATGGTTGGCGGGGAATACTCGGGAGGGTTTCTAGCTCCCTACAGTGGCGTAGTGCTTCTTTGGGAGCACTAGCACAGTTTGTCTACTACCATACCTAAAGCAAAAAAGCCGATACACCCAAACGAAAGGGCGTATCGGCTTTTTTGTATGTTTTATCAGTATACTAATCGTCTGTTACTATATCCTGAATGGTGACAGATTTTAACTGTACTTGCACCTGATCGGATATATGCATAAATAAATAGTGATATGGACACCGCTTGTCCGGTGTACGTGTGCAGTTGTTTTGGTCCAATAAGCACCTGTTTAGGACATACGGGCCTTCAATGGCTTCCAGAATATCGTTGACAGATATCTGGTTCAGCGGTCGGGCCAATTCATATCCTCCCTGGGATCCTTTGTAGGAACAGGCAATACCGCTTGCAACCAGCTTGCGCAAAATCTTTAGAGAAA
>CAYNCW010000354.1:0-2882 GCA_964395635.1 uncultured Oscillospiraceae bacterium | reverse complement strand
GATGGGCGGCATGGGCATCAATTCAATCGAGAGCTTAAAGGGAAACAGGCTGATGTTGCGCGGCATTGGGCTAACTGAAAAGGAGCTGGAGATTTTAGGTATTAAGTATGCAGGGGAGTAGGTATTTTCAATGAAAAGGGTATATGTTAATGAAAAGTGGTGCCTTGGTTGCCATTTGTGTGAATACTACTGTGCGTTTGCCGGTAGCGGTGAAAAGGATATGGCAAGGGCGCTCAAAGATATAAAAATCAATCCGAAGATTAAGATTGAAGAAAAAGACGGTGTGAGCTTTGCTGTTTCCTGCCGTCACTGCAAGGAACCGCTGTGTGTGAAGTCATGTATCACTGGGGCACTTACCATTTCGGACGGTGTAATTACGATTAATACTGATCGGTGTATCAGCTGCTATACCTGTATTCTTAGCTGTCCTTACGGGGCTGTTAGTCCATCGGAGAACGGAGCAGTGCAGAAATGCGAGCTGTGTATCAAAACCACCGGGGGCACACCCGCTTGTGTCAAAGGATGTCCCAACGGTGCGATTGTGTTTGAGGAAAGAGGGTGAGTGTAGTGAGATACGTCATTATTGGAAATTCTGCTTCAGGCATCGGCGCCGTGGAGGGGATCAGGCAGATTGATCAGCAGGGTGAAATCGTTGTGATTGCAAGCGAACCCCACCATACATACTCCCGCCCTCTCATTTCCTATCTCCTTCTCGGTAAAACCGATGAACAGCGCATGAAATACCGCCCCGACAGTTTTTATGAGGACAACGGTTGCACAGTATTAGGTGGCAAAACGGTTACTGCCGTAAATCATGAACAAAAGCAGATTACGCTTAACGATGGAAGCGTTGTTGCTTACGATAAATTGCTAATCGGAACTGGTTCATCTGCCTTTGTGCCGCCCTTTGATGGGCTTGATACTGTATCCGAAAAGTTTACTTTTATGAGTCTTGACGATGCTCATAAATTACAGGCATCCCTTGACAAGAACAAAAAGGTTCTGATTATCGGCGCGGGACTGATCGGACTAAAGTGCGCTGAGGGTATCTTAGATAAGGTGAAAAGCATTACGGTGATTGACCTTGCTCCCAGGATTTTATCCAGTATTTTGGATGAGGATGGCGGGGCGCTTGTCCGGGAACATTTAGAGCGTAAAGGGATTGCCTTCCGGCTTGGTATGGGCGCTAAGCGCTTTGATAAAAACCGTGCCATACTTGATAACGGGGATAGTATAGAATTTGACATATTGGTTTTGGCAGTGGGTGTGCGCCCCAACACTTCATTGCTAAAGGGTATTGCCGAAATAGACAAGGGGATTATTATAAACGATGAGTCCAAAATAAGCGTATCCGACATTTACGCTGCAGGAGATTGCACGCAAACACAAGATATTTCAAGCGGGCAAAGCCGAATTATGGCACTTCTGCCAAACGCATATATGCAGGGTGAATGTGCGGGTATTAATATGGCAGGTGGCAATAAGCGCTTTGCTACTGCCATCCCGATGAACGCCATTGGGTTCTTTGGGCTTCATATCATAACGGCGGGAAATTACATTGGTGATGTGTATACAGAAAACGGAGAACACTCATACAAACGCCTGTTTTACAGCGCCAACAGGCTAACCGGCTACATTCTCATCGGAAACGTGGAGAAAGCGGGAATCTACACAAGCCTTATCCGAGAGCGCACTCCGCTAGATTCCATTGACTTTGCCCTGATTTGCGAAAGACCCGGTCTTATGGCCTTTACCAAAGAGACAAGAACAATGAAGTTAGGAGGTGCCACCTTATGAATATATCAGCTGAAAACCTTGATTTTAGGCAATTAAACGAGAAGTTGAAAGCCGCTGTCAGCGATGTGCAGATAGAGAGCTGCTTTGGGCAGCGTTTTATTGGCAGCGGCTTTAAGGACAAAACCATTACCATCCACGGCACACCCGGCAACGCCTTGGGCGCATACCTGGATGGCGCCACCATTGTGGTACACGGCAACGTGCAGGACGCGGTTGGCGATACAATGAACGGCGGCAAAATTGTCATTCACGGCAATGCCGGAGATGCTCTCGGTTACGCTATGCGCGGCGGCAGTATTTTTGTACGCGGCAATGCGGGGTACCGTACCGGTATCCATATGAAGCAATACAAAGACAAAAAGCCAGTACTTGTTGTGGGGGGCAAGGTGGGTAGCTTTTTGGGCGAATATTTGGCCGGAGGGCTCATTGTGGTTTTGGGTCTGGACTCTGACGATCCTCCGGTTGGGAATTTTACCGGCACGGGGATGCACGGCGGGCGCATCTTCATCCGCACGAACAAGGAGCTGAAAGGGTTACCTGCTCAGGTCACGGCAGAGATTGCAGGTGCCGAAGATATGATAGAAATAGAGCCAGTTTTATCTGAATACTGCGCCTTGTTCGGGCTGGATGCCGCCGAGCTTGTAAAGGATCGGTTCTATCTACTAAAACCCAACGCAAAAAACCCATACAAACAGCTTTACACCGCGAATTGAAAGAGGGGTGAGATAAAATGAACACCACCGCAAATGAAGTATTGCAATTTGTAAAAGAGAATGATGTAAAGTTTATTAGGCTGGGTTTTTGCGACCCGCTTGGAACCCAAAAGAATATTGCCATTATGCCGGATGAGCTACCCGGAGCCTTTGAGTACGGTGTATCCTTTGATGCCCACGCCATCAAAGCTTTTCGGGATGTCACAAAGTCGGACCTACTCCTTTTTCCCGATCCCGCAACACTCACCGTGCTACCGTGGCGGCCAGGGCCGGGCAGAGTGGTGCGGTTTTTCTGCGATATTAAAAACCCGGACGGCTCTGTTTTCAAACACGACAGCCGGTACCTACTTAAAAAGGTAGTTTCGCAATATG
>CAYNCW010000353.1:0-2951 GCA_964395635.1 uncultured Oscillospiraceae bacterium | reverse complement strand
ATAGGTTACCGTTTTGATGGGTAAACAGCAGCCAGGGGGGAGTAAAGGTGCCTAGACGAGATCGGATTAGCATTCAGTGGAAGGTGTTTTTATACCTTATCGGGTTTTGTATTCTGCTGTTGGTAGTTTTGTGGCTGCTACAGATAGTTTTTTTAAACGACTTTTACAAAACCATTAAAACCAAAGAAATGCAGCAGACAACCCAAAGCATAGCAAAGCATATTCAGCAGGGAAATTGGGAGCAGATTACCAAAGAAGTTTCAGTGCAGGGGGATTTAACAGTAGAGCTTTGGGAGCCCAACTTCGGAACCCTTATGTTGGTGGGCAAGCTATACAATGGGGCACAGATAACCCTGAACCATTGGGACAAGCAGACCCTTATGGCACTTACTAAGCAAAATGGCGGCAGCATGGCTCGCCGGTATACAGGCACCAGAGGACTGATATGGGATCAGACTGTACAGGAAAGCATTTTGTACACAAGCATTCTAACTGCTGCAAACGGCGAGGAACAGCTGCTGATGGTGGGGGCCAATATATCCCCGATGGATGCCACAGTGCAAACCCTGCGGTATCAGTTGTACGTCATCAGTGGGATTATGTTGGTTTTGGCGGTAGGTTTGGCGCTGATTATCACCAAACGGGTATCCCGCCCCATCGAGGCGCTGAACCGCTCTGCAGCCCAGCTTGCTGCCGGGAACTATGATGTTGCCTTTCGGGAAGGGGGATACCGGGAGATTGCACAGCTTTCAGACACCTTGGATCACGCTGCCCGGGAGCTTTCCAAAACCGAGCACCTGCGCCGGGAGCTGATAGCCAACGTATCCCACGATCTGCGCACCCCCCTCACCTTGATTACAGGATACGGTGAGATGATACGGGATCTGCCGGGGGAGAACACTCCAGAAAATATGCAGGTAATCATTGATGAATCCAAGCGACTCACCACACTGGTGAACAATATGCTGGATCTGTCGGTGCTTCAGTCCGGAGCCAAGGAAATAAATTTGCAGCCCTGTAATATCACCCAGCAAACCCAAGAGATCGTCCACCGCATAGCCCAGTTCTGCCAAAAGGATGGCTACCAAGTTGTGTTTGCAGCTCACCGGCCGGTGTGGGTACAAGCAGATATTCATAGGATTAGCCAGGTGCTGTACAACCTGTTAACCAACGGGATTACCTACACAGGTAAAGACAAACGGGTGCTGGTATCTCAAACAGTGCAGGATGGGCGGGTAACCATCGCAGTGGAGGACAGTGGAGAAGGGATTGCCCAGCAGGATCTGCCCTATGTCTGGGAGCGTTACTACAAGGTAGATACGGTGCACAAGCGCCCGGTAGCTGGAACCGGATTGGGCTTGTCCATTGTAAAAAGCATATTACAGCAGCATCCCCATGTGGACTATGGCGTGCGTTCCACCCTGGGGGTGGGCAGTGTGTTTTGGTTTTCCATGCCGGAGATACCCCCGGAGTTATAATAATGAAAACAGCTGCTCAGAGGTTTTTTTATGCCTCGGAGCAGCTGTTATTTGGTTAAGCGATTTGCTCGTCGTCCAGCTGGATCCGCTTGAGATTAACGCCGGTATAGTAATTGCGCAAAATCTCATCAAAGGTGTATCCTTGCCGTGCCATAAAGTCGGCGCCGTACTGAGATAACCCCACACCGTGGCCATATCCCCGCACGGTAAAATAAAACTGGTCGTCGGTGCCGTATTCCACCTGGAAATTATGGGAGCGAAGCCCCAATAGCTCCCGAATCTCCTTGCCGGGTATATTCACACCACCAATTTCGGTTTGAACCACGTACCCGGATGGGGAAAGCTCCTGAATGTTAAACCAGTCCTCCGGATTGGTGGGCAGATGGATATCCGGATGGGCACTAAGTAGTTTTTCCTCAACCTCATCTGCCGAAAAAGACGCAGTGGTTTCATAGTCAGGGGCCAAAATATCCCCCTCGCTGTCTGCCGCTTGTAAATACGGTGCGGAACCAATCCACACATTGGCGGCGTTCTCGGTTTGCCCGGCGGAAATAGCGTGGTATGCGGCCACGATAGGTTCGTTGTCATATTCCAATACATAGGGCAATACGCTATCGGCAGCTTGGCAGATTTTGCTCCAGTATAAATCCCCGTTGTTTCCGTAAAATTCTTTGGCCTTTTCCTCGGTGATGTATACCAGCATGTTGGAGGGGTCGGCAGCAAAATCAGCCCCTTTCAGGGTAGGGTCGGGGTTTTGCTGCTGCACAATATGGTTGTGCAGCGCAAAGGTGTGTGCAGCCACCGCTTGGGCTTTCAGGGCTTCGGGGTGAAAGCTCACCGGCATTTCTGCAGCGATGGCACCCCGTACAAAATCTCTTAAAGGAACCGATACCACTTTACCGGTGCTTTGATCCAATATTTTGAAATGATCCACGCCATAGGCGCTGACAGTGCTGGCGGGAAGACTGGCTTGTGGGGAATCCTCTGACGGATGTTGCAATTCTTCCTGCATGTCCGGGAGAGAGGAAGTTGGTTTTTTTGTAGCGGGCAGCTGCTCCTGCACAATGGGTGTATGCACCTGAACAGCATTTTGGGTGGGAACCACCGTATCAAAGCTGAGCGCTATCATGGGAATAATTAACAGTGCCAGTGCAAAAATTGCAATAAATAGGGTTATAGCCTTCATTTTTATCCTCCTTACGTTTTTTACCATTGGTCAAAGAAAGCTTTTGCTATCATTAAAAACTTGACGAAAAATTTTTTTCAGGATATAATATAGCAACGTATAAATTGAATGATGCACCTATAAAAATTTCTTTATGGTGCCAATGGGAAAGGTGTGAGTACAGTGGCCGAGATTACGTCTGCAATACTAAACGGGTCTGAACTGGACAAGGATATTACATTTTTATGCGAGCAATGCCGTAAGTATAACTACATAGCTCCTGAAGACTTTGTAAAGAATAAAATTAA
>CAYNCW010000352.1:0-2956 GCA_964395635.1 uncultured Oscillospiraceae bacterium | reverse complement strand
AATCAGGTAGATGCCGAGCGTATTCTGGCAACCCTTCGCCGAGAGGGAATGGTTCTGTGTGACCAACCCGAGGATTGTGATGTAGTGGTTATCAATACCTGTGGTTTTATTGAGGATGCAAAAAAGGAAAGTATTGAGCATATACTCGCCTTTGGTGACCAGAAAAACGAGGGTAAGCTAAAGTCTGTGGTGGTGACCGGGTGCCTTGCCCAGCGGTATCACGCCAATATGGCAGAAGAAATGCCAGAAGTGGATGTTATATTGGGTATTGGCAAAAATGCGGATATTGCCCAGGCTATTCGCAGGTCGCTGCAAGGGGAGCGTGTTGTGGAGGTGGGCCAACAAGCTGACCTTTCCCTGGAGGGGGAGCGTGTGCTTATGGAAGCGTCCTACACCGCTTACCTGAAGGTAGCGGAAGGATGCAGCAACCGCTGCAGCTACTGCGCCATACCTCTTATTCGGGGAGATTTTCGCAGCCGGCCTATGGAAAGTGTGTTGGCAGAAGCGCGTGAGCTGGCCGAAGCAGGGGTTACCGAGCTGAATGTAGTGGCTCAGGACACCACCCGGTATGGGGAGGATTTGTACGGCACCATTATGCTACCGGAGCTGCTGGAAAAGCTCTGCGAAATTCCCCAGCTCCACTGGATACGGTTGCTGTACTGTTACCCAGAGCGGGTGAACGACAGGCTGTTGGAGGTTATGGCGGCTCAACCCAAGGTTGTGCCCTATATGGATATTCCCATCCAGCATGTATCCGGCAAGATTTTATCCGCTATGAACCGGCGGGGGGATAAGGAATCCCTAAGCAAGTTGATGCGAAAGATCCGCCGTAAGGTGCCGGGGGTTTGTCTGCGCACCACCTTTATAGTGGGCTTCCCTGGAGAAACCCAAGAGGATTTTGCCCAGCTTTGCGAGTTTATCCGGGAGTCCGAGTTTGACAGAGTGGGTTGTTTTCCCTTCTCTCCCGAGGAGGATACGCCAGCCTACAACATGCCTGAACAGCTGGAGGAAGAACAAAAGCGTTTGCGTGCCGATATTGTTATGGAGCTGCAGATGGATTTGGCCTGGAAGAAAGCGGAGACTATGGTGGGCCAAACCTTGGAGGTTCTTTGCGAAGGCTTTGATGATTCTAGACAGCTGTGGTTTGGCCGCAGTTATATGGATGCCCCGGATATTGATACCAAGGTATACTTTACCACCACCCAGCCAGTAGAGCCGGGAGAATATTTATCTATATACATTGATGAAGCAATGGACTACGACCTGTTGGGAAGGAGGGTTTAGCAGTGAATCTGCCCAACAAACTTACCGTATTGCGTATGCTGTTAATACCGGTGTTCCTGGTTTTCTTTTTTGCAGAAAGGGTGCCCCTGCAGTACCTATGGGCGCTGCTTGTGTTTGCAGCAGCATCCATTACCGATGCGCTGGACGGCAATATTGCCCGCAAACATGGGCTGATTACCGATTTTGGGAAACTGATGGATCCTTTGGCGGATAAGTTGTTGGTTATGAGCGCCCTGATTTGTTTATTGCAAGGATCGGTTTTCCAGCTGATTTGCCTTATCCTTATCATGTCCCGCGAGTTTTTGGTTACATCTATCCGGCTGATTGCTGCCGGTAAAGGGGTGGTGTTGGCGGCAGACAACTGGGGAAAGATGAAGACGGTATCCCAAATGATCTGGATTAGCCTAACATTGGCTTTGCGTGCATTGGAACCATATATGGCAGGTGGCAGTATCTTTTTTGCACTGGCTATAGTGGCGGCTGTATTGTTTTATGCCATGGTGGCATTAACAGTGCTCAGCGGCATGCATTACTGCTGGAAAAACCGCTCCCTGTTTGCAGATGCATAATGCTTTGCTACAGCAATTATGCACTTGACGTATGCCCTGTGCATATGATACTCTATATTCAATACAACAACATGCTATGACGCAGGAAAAGTACGCCGATACCCTCTGTCTACAGAGACATTCGCACAAGCTGCAAGCGAATGGTCAGGGGCCGCGCCGAACATGCACCTGCCAGCACGGAATGGGAACCCAAGGACAATATCCTTCCAGTATCGTTCCGCGTAGATGTCCGCGTTAAGGACTTAGGGTCTGTTAGGGCCTGAAGGGATAAATCGGAGTGGAACCGCGGATAAACAACCGCCTCTGTGCATGTCTTACAAGAGATGCATGGGGGCTTTTTCATATGCTATTACAATTCGTTAGGAGGCGAGTTTCATGTTTGAGGGGATCAAACAGGATGTCAAAGCCATTCGTGACAGGGATCCGGCAGCCAGAACCGACCTGGAAGTACTGCTGTTGTATCCCGGGCTCCATGCACTGGTGATGCACCGGCCTGCCCACTGGTGTTATCTGCGTAAGTTGTTTTTTCCAGCGCGGCTGATTTCCCAGGTTTCCCGGTTTGTTACCGGTATAGAAATTCACCCCGGTGCCAAAATAGGCAGAGGGGTTCTGATAGACCACGGATCTGGTGTAGTTATCGGTGAAACTGCCGAAGTGGGGGACAACTGCACCATCTACCAAGGGGTTACCTTGGGTGGTACCGGTAAAGATAAAGGAAAGCGTCATCCCACCTTGGGCAAAGGGGTGATGGTGGGTTCCGGAGCCAAGATACTGGGGCCGTTTACCATTGGCGACGGTGCAAAGATCGCCTCCAATGCTGTGGTGCTGCAGCCATTGCCGCCCAATGCCACCGCTGTGGGTGTTCCTGCTCGGATTGTCCGGGTGGGTGGGCGCAAGGTGACTGCCGACGGGCAGCTGGATCATGTCCATACACCAGATCCGGTTTCCCAAGAAATGTGCAGAATCAATGCGGAGATTAAGCGGATGCGTCAGCGAATTGAACAGTTGGAAAAGGAAAAAGCAGAAAGAAAGGAGAACCAAGGTGAGACTGTATAACACTTTGACAAGAAAAAAAGAGGAATTTATCCCGCTGGAGCCAGGCA
>CAYNCW010000351.1:0-2965 GCA_964395635.1 uncultured Oscillospiraceae bacterium | reverse complement strand
TACAAACATAACCATGCTACGCCCTTCCATCTTGGGCAGCCGGTCAATGGTTCCCACTTCTTCACAGGCTTGGGCAAATCGCTTCATCAGCTCAGTACCGTGTTCAGGATGCGCCATTTCACGGCCACGAAAACGGATGGACACCTTAACCTTGTCTCCATCACCCAAAAAGCGCAGAGCATTTTTCAGCTTGGTCTGAAAATCGTGCGTATCAATGTTCAGCGAAAGGCGAACTTCTTTGATATCCACAATTTTTTGATTTTTCCGCACTTCTTTTTCTCTTTTGGCCTGCTCAAACTTGTGCTTGCCATAATCCATTACACGGCAAACAGGCGGCACTGCCTGTGGCGCAATCTTTACTAAATCCAGGTTCTTTTCTTCGGCAATCTGCATAGCTTTTTCCAGCGGCAGAATACCAAGCTGGCTTCCGTCGTCGCCTACAAGCCGTACTTCCTTGTCTTTAATCTCCTCGTTGATAAGCAGATCTTTTTTGCTGATAATAAGCACCTCCATAGCCTTTGGCAAATAAAAAAACACGAATACATAAGTATCCGCATTGCAACACAAAACCCTAGACGCTGCAAATTCAGCATCTATCCTTGTATTGACCGCGCCTGGTCAAAGCCGGCGGGTGAGAACGGATCTTTCTGTTCTACTTTGTTGTAAGTGATATTGTAGCAGATATACATGGTCTTGTCAACTTAAATTCAAAAAAACACGATAAATATAGGTGTCGTCCAGAACCGACCGGTTTAAAAAGGGCAGTTCTCCCCCTGTGGCATAAATCACCAGCTGTAGCCCAATGCCGATGACATACAAAAGAACAACCGCTTCTACTACCCCCACAATTCCCCCCAGCACCGTATTGGCTGTGCCGATAAGGGGTATACGGTGCACACCGGAAAACAGGTATCCTACCCGCCGCACGACAAACATTGATACCGAAAAAATCAAAAAAAAGCTGACCCCACTCAGCAAGGTCATCACCGGCTCCTGCAGTGCGGTATCCACGATCACCTGTACCATAGAGGTAATATCTCCGTCAAAGGCCACACTGAGCAGCTCCTTACCAGTTTGCTGCATTACCCGCTGCAATATTCCAGGAACCACCTCCAGCACCGAGACTACATTTCCCGTACCTTTTTGTAGTATACTTTCCAGCTGCCGTGTAAAAAACACCCGTAATATATCCCGCACAAAAAACTGGTACAAAAATTCTGCCAGCTTGCCGCTAAAGGTTTTGCCCAAAAAAGCAGCGGCTACATATCCAAAAAAACCCAGTATGGTGCGCAGAAATCCTCTGGAGGCACAGCGCTGCACAGTGAGCAGCAGCACCAATACAGCAAACAGATCCAGCACTACCCAAGCATATGAATACTGCATAGGCTCCTTTCCCGGTCTAAGAATCATGGTGTTCTACTTGCAAAACAACCAATTAGCCATAATTTTGCACCCCACTCCATCCCCCACTCACTGCTAGTTGGGTTATGTGGGGATGGCCTTGGGTGATCTATTCCTTGCCAGTAGGCTACAAAATGAAAAACCATCGTTCCTGAACCGTCGTTTCTATCTCTGTGGATACACCCCACAGTTTTCTCGTACTGTTCTATCCTTCCAGCACACAGATTTCCTCTTTTGTCAGGTAGTATAGCCTATTTTTGACCTGATGAATCTGGGTAATCCCCCGTAATGCAAAAAAAGATTTTTCTTCAAGCATGTTGTTCATAGTAGCAATCCCCTCATCACTGAGCAGATAAATTTTGCGTTCTCCCAGCACAATATCTTTAATGCGCCGCCCTGGTTGAGTGGAGGCAAGCACCCGGCAATCTCCATCCAAAAGCACCAAGCTTTGGGTTCTGGTTTCCTTGTGGGTATATAAAAATAGCAGATTGTTTCCCCGGCGTTCCATAGCTGTCAATTGTCCATCCCCCAGCAGATAACTGTTCTGCACCGTTCCTCCGCCAGAAAGGATTCTGTATTGTTTATCAGTTAAAAGCCCAATGGTGTTGCCGTCCAGATACTGGACATCCAGAACCATCTCGTCCACAAACTCCACCTTGGCCAGTTCGTTTTCCATAGTGAAATCCAATATGTAAAAGATACTTCGCAATACACCGCCTTGGGTATTGATACATCCTGCTGCCAATGTGTTGCCTTTGGGGGAAAGGCTGATATCCACCACCATGTTATCTGACCATTGCCAACCGTATACAAACTCGAACTTGCTGTTGTATACCGCCGCCTCGGCCACATATTGCTTGGAGGCTGTTACAATGGCCAAATCCCCCCGTTCGTTCATATCGGCGCAAAGCATGCTGTAGTCGGTTTCTTTTAAAAGGAGGTTCTTGCTGCGGGTATCCACCGAATAGCGTTTGCTACCCACATCATAGGTAAGCACCTTGGAGCTGGTGGGAACCATAACTGTATTGTCGGTCATTTGCTGCAGGTTGGTGACTGTTTTTCCGTTGCTGCTGTATATATACAGGTTGGTGTCATTCAGCACTGCCAAATCCCCATCCATAGACTTTATATCCCGTACAATTCCCCCAGGTATGGCAATGGGGTACCCGGCGCCACCCCAGGACTCCACCATATCGCTGATGCGAACGGTAAATCCGGAATCAATGAGTACTCTATTCAGCGCTATTACCCCGCCAACCAGCCCCACAATAATACCTAAAGCAATAAATCGCTTTACTGTTTGCAGGCGCTGGCGCTGTTTGCGCAGCCTATCAAAATCCACCTTGCTTCCCATGCTACTGCTCCCTAGTTTTTACAGTCAATACTGGTTGGGTAAAGCCCCTTTTAAATACGATGGTACAGATACTTACAATACCAAGGCAGGGACGGCCAGTGGTGGTGGTGGTGTGGGGCCATTCTGCCGTTGTGGGGTTTTGTTTTTCACCCCATGCGGGGCGCCACCTTGCCCCTCATGCCGGGGCGGGCAGTTACTTTTGTCACCACA
>CAYNCW010000350.1:0-2988 GCA_964395635.1 uncultured Oscillospiraceae bacterium | reverse complement strand
TACACAAATCCATCTATTTCCAACAACAAAAGAACCTCCCTACCCCAGGCATTTGCCCCCAACACTGCCAAAAAACAACTCTACACACAATCAAAAAAGGACCAAAGCATCAGCTGTTGGTCCTTTTTTTGCGCCATACTATCAATAGCTTGCAAACAGTGTTGTGGCAACCGCCACCACCATATCGTTTTTCACCTGATAATGGATGCTCACACCCACATGGGTAAACTCCGGCTTAACCATGTTTTCATAATGTCCCGGGCTACCCTCCCAGGTATCGTACCAGTACTGTGGATCCTGGGCCGGGTCATAATCCGGCATGTTGTGCTCTACCCTAGCCAGATTTTCCCCCGCTGACCGATAGGTTATAGGTACATCCTGCTGCAAAACAGTCTGCCAGCCTGCACCATTGGGGCGGGTATGGGCAAAATAGTTGTTGCGATACATCTCTCGGCTGCGAATCGCTGCCCCTTGGGTAAGCTTTGCATCATAGGTTAGCGTCCCCAACCCAAGCCTTGCACGTTCCTGGTTGATCAGTCTGATAATCTCTGCCGAAACACCGCTCATATCCTCACCACTGGTGTTGGTGCCGACAGCCCCTTGCAGCTGGGTGCCCCCGCTAGGAGAAGCTGCCCCGGACTGTATCTGCGGTGTTTCCTTGGGCGCTGCTTGGGATACCACCGGCCCAGCTACTGAGGACTCCGGGCGCGCCTGTGCCTGTTGCCCTGCCTTGGAGGATGGCGCCGAAGACTCTGCCCTAGGTTGAGACACTACAGCATCCTCCTCGACACTGCTTTGCCCTTGGGACTCTTGCTCCTCAATATACAACAGCTGGGATTCTTCCTCCCAGGCGCTGCTTTCCACAAGCAGCGACCCTTCTTCCATGCTGGATTCTCCCACCGGCTGGCCAGTATCAAAAAGGCTGCATCCACAAAGCAGCACACAGCTAAGTGCTATCCCCAAAATTCGTTTCTTCATAAGCCCTCACAGATACGGTTTTTTTACAGTTTTTGTTGCAACAAGTGAATTATACATGACAGCATCGGCTGGATCAAGTCTCCTAGTCCCCTATTGCTGCATAATTTTTGCCGGGATACAAACACTATTGGTACTGCTATTGTATTTAGGGAGGATAAAACCATGGCCAAAGACAGTCAAATTGATCCAAAAGAGGTCCGCAAAGAAAAAGCCAAAGGTGGCCCCACCGTAGCAAACGACGAACAGGACGGCGAAGGCAAAAACAACAAAAAGCAATCGGTGAAAAAAGACAGCTTCCAAAGCAACAAATAACACCCAACATAGTTTGCCAAGGCAGTAGCAGGAGAGTCCAAAATGGGCTGCTCCTGCTACTGCCTTTTGTTATCCACAAAATCTCGCCTAAGATCTGGAAAACTTCTTCCAATAATGCTACAATGGGGATAGGAAAAAGCCCAAAAAAGGGGGATAACAAATGAAGCAAGGACGTAAGGCATTACAGCTGTTGGGTTTGGCATACGCAGTGTTCATGATAGGACAAGGTCTTTTGGGAATTGCCACCGCCAGTACCACCGCCGTTCAGGTGATTTTGGGCATTTGTTTTTGTATATTCTTGGCTGTCTGCGGGCTTATGGTTTACAAAATACTCAAACAGCGCCCAGAGTAGTGGAACTGTAGGGGCGGCCTGTGGCCGTCCGGGGGTATGAAACTAAAGCTTGCGAACAGACCAATACAGTTCGCCCCCCTACAAGTTTTTATGGGTAATCGGTGCCTGAATAACCCCCGGCAACCATTGCCCAGCTGCAAAACAAAACCCCATACCTATAGTGCACTACCTGGTGGCAGTGCACTTTTTACTTTGCGGTTATTGGGGTAAACAATGTGGTTTAATCTGGCCAATAAGGTGATTTAGTTGGGTTTGCCTTTGCTCGCGGAGGGGAAGCAAAGTAATTTCAATTTTAACTTGCAATCTATATTTGAATGGATTATACTCAATATAGAGATGTTATAAATGAATTTCATTGGGGGTGCAGCTGATGAATACTGAAGAAAAGATTTTAGTTATGCTTGAAAAAATGGACTCCCGGCTAGAAAGGCTTGAAGAAGACGTGTCTGCGCTGACATCGGATATGGGTGCCGTTAAAGGACAGGTGGAATTCATCGCTGATGTGATAGAGGGTACCATAAAAATGGTTGACGAGCTAGACCAAAAGTATAAAGCTATCTAGTGTTGATGCGGGCATCTTTAAGGTGCCCGCTTTGTTGCCTTTGCGCACAATAGGCGAATAAGGTGAAGTAGGTGTTGCATCTTAGCGCGCTATTGTGCTATAGATATATTTTCTTATCTTGATGCGACGAAACAGAAACTTCCATTTATTTCTGTTGCTGTTGCATCTGTTACTTGTAGAGCTAAACGACCGTCAGAGTGAAGAACAGCTTGAGAAGATGCTTGAATGACTGATCCCCCAGTAATTACACTAGTTGCGGCGCAATTAATCCTTTTAGCTGGTCTAAAGCCTACTGGCATAGTAGCTACAAAAAAAGTATTACACCCAAAAGCACTGTTATCATCTTTTGTGATTTTAAAGTTGATTATAACGATATTTTCCTGTGTTTTGCTGTAGGTAGATTCAGCGCCTTTGTAACCAACAACATATGGAAAAGCGTACTCTTCTGGGCGCTCTCTATTCACCTTATTCGCCAAAGCCGCATCCACCTCAGCCTTGCTATAGGTGGTTTTCTGCTCTGCCTTCCCCGCCAACACCTCATCCACCTTCTCAAACCCTTGGTTAAAATCCAGATGGCTGGGCTTATCGCTGGGCACCCATTGGTGCAATTCGTAGTTGCGTGTAGTATTTGTATATGGCATATTGTTTTTCTCCTTTATATTGTTGTGATTGCGCAGCCAAAATGCGCTGTTCCGGCTGCTCTATTGCAAAGATGTCACACATGTGTTCGTCTCTTTACTCCAAGCATACCACACACCCTATAGGACATGCAAGGACATCTGTA
>CAYNCW010000349.1:0-3021 GCA_964395635.1 uncultured Oscillospiraceae bacterium | reverse complement strand
TTTGTATCATTATCTTTCATCTTCGCAGATGTCTTTGTTCAGTTTTGAGGGTGCCTAAGGTAACTATGCACCACTAGCTCAGTTGGTAGAGCAGCTGACTCTTAATCAGCGGGTCCCGGGTTCGAGTCCCTGGTGGTGCACCACCCTTTTTTCTGGGAATATGGCCCGTTGGTCAAGCGGTTAAGACACCGGCCTCTCACGCCGGTAACACGGGTTCGATTCCCGTACGGGTCACCATTTCTAAGAAGTATAATTGCTTGTTGGTCATGCAAATTGTATGATTACAATATAACCGGTATTGATGACGGTGAGGTCCCACCCGTTCCCATTCCGAACACGGAAGTTAAGCTCACTCGTGCTGAAAATACTTGGGGGGCAGCCCCCTGGGAAGATAAGTAAATGCCGGTACCAAAGCATGGTCTATATAGGCCATGCTTTTTGCTTTATTCCAATACATAAGGAGAGGGCAACCTATAGAGCAAAACAAATGCCCTATGCCAGCCGCACACCGGCCGCTCCTATCAGTGGCAACAAGCTCTCTACCACAATATAGAGGTACGTTCAAAGTGACCTTCTTTGCATCTTGGCTATCGCCATACAGCGCTTTTGCTGTCCTTCTATGCTACTCCTTCCCTGCCACAAGAATAGATGAATCCATCCCCCATAGCTTACACTTATCTTCAGCAAAACCTGCCCAAATGCCTAGCAAAAAGCAATGTATACAGGGAGAAAAGCTTAAGCCATGGGGGATAAAGTTCATTTATTCTTTCGGTAAAGTGGATACACTTTGAATGGGCTATATATGGCAGCAATATAGTATGATAAACGCCTGGATAACAGATCACATCTGTCATCCAGGCGTTTATTGATGGGTTGTTTTTTTAGTACATTACTATTTATCGTCGCCCAAAGTAAAGGTATCAGGAGTTACTGCGTATTCCAGAGAGCCAAGCTGCTTATTGACAGAAGAGGAGGAGTTGGTGCGAAATGCGCGCATCATGTTCTCTAGGGTTTGGGCTTGTGCACTCATCTCTTCGCTGGCTGCTGCGCTTTGCTCCGCGGTGGCGCTGTTTTGTTGTACAACCTTAGAAACCTGATCAATTCCGGTGTTGATACTGTCGATAGCTGCTACCTGTTTGCCAGAAACCTGGTTGATATGGCTGATTACCTGGGCAGTGGCATCAATGCGTTCCACAATTTTGGTTAGAATTTGTTGGGTGCGGGAAGCAATGGATGCGCCATCTGCGGCCTTACGTGCAGATTCAGTAATTAGGCTGGTTGTTTCGTTGGCGGCACTTGCGCTGCGAGCAGCCAGGTTGCGTACCTCCTCGGCAACTACAGCAAACCCTTTGCCGTGCTGCCCTGCGCGAGCGGCCTCTACAGCGGCATTTAAAGCCAGGATATTGGTTTGGAAGGCAATATCTTCAATAACCTTGATAATCTTTGAGATATCGGCACTGGATGCATTGATGTCCTGTACGGCGGATACCAGCTCATCCATTGCTTTAGCTCCAGCGTGGACTTCATCCCCCACTGCGTGGATGGTTTCGTTGGCGTTTTGTGCGTTTTCTGCGTTGGATTTGGAGCCCTCTAGGATGGACTCCACCGATTTGGACAAATCTTCGATGGTGGTTGCTTGCTCAGTTGTTCCCAGGGCAAGGCTTTGTGCGCCATCGGCTATCTGGCTGGATCCCGATGCCACCTGTTGAGCGGAACGGTTGATTTCTATAATCAAATTGCTTAACTTTTCAATAACCTGGTTGATGGTGATAGATAGCTGGTCTTTATCGGATTTTGGGGTGATAGAGACGGTAAAGTTGCCGTTTGCAATCTGCTGCATGGCGTGAACTTGCTCTGAGGTGCTGTCCACCATCTTCATAAACTGGTTGGAGAGATCCTCAAGCTCATCTCCGGTGTGAACCTGAACATCCACCTGAACATCCCCCATAGCCAGTTTGCCGGCGGCCTTTATAATGGTGTGAATGGGTACCAGAAGCTTGCCAGTGATATAGGAGGATAGGAAGATGGATAGGGCAACCAGTACCACAACAATCAGCACCCATTCCAACAACAGCTGAAAGTAAACCGAGTTGAAATCAGAGATGGGGACGGTGAAGCCATAGGTCCAGTTGGTGGCTGGGATATTTACCATGGCAATATAGCTGCTTTTGCCGTTCCAGTCTCGACCTCTGCTGAGATTGACGCTGTTGCTTCCCAGCTGTTTGTTTCCGGGGCTGATACCGGTATCGGTAAAGAGCACATAGTTTTCCACGTCGTCATTAATCGTAGGTAGAAACTGTTTGTTGGCGTGGGAGACGATTTTTCCTTCATTGTCCAGCAAAAAGGCCTTGCCGGTGGTTTCCATAATCATGGTGGTGGAGATATATTCGGCCAAGGACTGCAGCCGTATATCCATGCCCATGACCCCCATATCCAGGTTGTTCTTGTCTACAATGGGTATGCTTAGGGTAATGACCATCTCGCCGCTGAAAGCGTCGATATAGGGTGGGGTATAGGCAAAGCCATTGTTCTTTTTGGCATCAATGTACCAATCCTTTTTCCGGGCATCATAACCGGGGTCCGGAACCCAATGAGAGCCGGAGTACATCTGATTGGTGGGGGTTCCGATAAAGATGTCCACCAAAAAGGGATACTCCTTGGCGTAGTGGGCCAGGTAATCCTCAATGGCGTCTTTGTCGTTGTATGCAAATAGGCGCATATCTGCTGCCACAATGCTGAGGATGGTTTCTTTATTTTCAAACCAGCTCTCCACTTCGCTTTGGCCCAGAATTGCAGCCTGGGTTAAGGTGGCTTGGGTGGATTTCCAGAAGTTGTTCATTGCCAGAAAAAGGGTTACCACCGATGTGATAACCAGCACCAGCAGGGTAATAATGGTGACAGACGCAATAAATTTAAACCGCAGAGAACGACGACCCCTCATAACATGCAACCTCACTTATCTTTACGATATCAATCCTGTCAGATTTTTGCTATCTATATAGTATAAACCTAAAATTTGTC
>CAYNCW010000348.1:0-3021 GCA_964395635.1 uncultured Oscillospiraceae bacterium | reverse complement strand
GTGGTGTTTAGCATTGCCCTGGCGCTAGTGGGCAGACAGGTGCTCTATTACAATAGTCAGGTTACCCAAACCCTCAACACCCAGCTGATACAGGCCAAGGCAGCGGAGGCGGGAGCGTGGCTGGAGCAGCGAATCGGCCAGCTACAGGTTATCAGCCAGTGCAGCCAGGTGATGCAGATGGAGGATGGGCAGATTCATCCTTTGGTGAACAGGCTGAACCGGGAAATGAACAGGAGCTTTGGCAACCAATATGGAACCTTTGCCATTGGGGGATTGGATGGGCTTGGCTATGTTAGCGAGAGCCAGACCATAGATATTTCCGACCGAGAATATTTTAAAGAGGCTATGAGCTCCCCTGCCCAATATGTGCTGAGTCAGCCGGTGGTGGCCAAAACCGATCAGACCCCTATTGTCCTCATCTGTTATCCGGTGTTGGGGGAGGATGGGCAGAAGATTGGGTTTGTCAACGGTGCAGTTTCGCTGGAACGGCTGGGGGAAATTGCCCAGAGCATAGCCTTTTATGACGGAATTTCAGTGATTGCCGACACCAAGGGCAATCTGTATACCAATAGAGAGCCGGGATTAGATGCCCGCACTATGGAGACAGTGTTTGCAAATATGCCCAAGCAAGCTGGGGAGACAGTGGCTATCCACCAGTTTTCGGATCTACAGGGGATTGCCAGGGTTGCTTTTTACATCCCGGTGCCAAGCAGCCAGGACTGGTATCTCTGCACGGTGGTGAGCCAGTCGGCGCTGTTTATGGAAATGCAGACCCTGCTGTATTCCATTGTGGCTATATGGGGGATACTGCTGGTGGTTTGCTTTGTGGTGAGCTTTGTTATCAGCCGGATGGTTACCCGGCAGCTGGAACGACTCAGTGATGCTATGGAGCAGGTTCAGGCAGGGGATTTTTCGGTGAGCCTTGCCCCGGCGGGAAAGGATGAGGTGGCGCACCTAACCGGCTGTTTTAACAAGATGGTGGCGGATATTCGGGGGCTGATGCAGCAGAACACCCGGGAGCAGGAGGAAAAGTACCGGCTGCGGTTTCAGGTGCTGCAAGCCCAGATAAAGCCCCATTTTTTGTATAACACCTTGGACACACTGTATTGGAAGGCGCTGGACAAGGGCAACCAGGAAATTGCCCAGCTGGTGCTGGCATTGTCTGCCTATTTTCGCATTTCCCTGAGCGAGGGGAAGGACTTTATCCCTTTGGCCAAGGAGATGGAGCATATTCAGAGCTATCTGGTAATTCAGCAGCAGCGGTATGCGGATATTTTGGAGTATGAGATACACTGGGATAGGAGGCTGGGGGATTGTACTGTCTCCAAGCTGCTGTTGCAGCCTATTGTAGAAAATGCCATATACCATGGCATTAAACCCAAGTTAACCAGCGGGTGCATTGGGATAACCGCGTATCCTGAAGGGGATAGCGTACAGATACAGGTAACGGACAACGGGGTTGGTATGACGCCGGAAAAACTGGAGGAAATACGCACCGCCATTGCAGGCAGTGCCCAAGGGGGAGCCTATGGTCTTGTGAATGTGAGCCAGCGCATTCAGCATATTTATGGCGGTGCATACGGCCTGACTGTAGAAAGCGATACCCAAAGGGGAACCACCGTAACCATTCAACTACCGCTGGATCGAAGGGGGGAAGGATATGAACCGGATAGTCATTTGTGATGACGAGCCAACCATCCGCAAGGGGCTGTATCGGATGCTGGAAGAGGACGGGGAAAACCGATTTTCCGTTGTGGGTACAGCGTCCAACGGAATGGAAGCCTGTGACATTATTTCCAAGGAAATGCCGGGGGTTGTGCTGATGGATATCAACATGCCGGGTAAAACTGGATTGGAGGTTATTGAACAAACCCGCAAACAGTTGCCCCACACCCAGTTCATTATCATATCTGGGTATAACGAGTTTCAATATGCACAGCGGGCGCTCCAGCTGGGGGCTAGTGACTATCTACTGAAACCCATTGAACAGCAATGCCTTTTTCAAGCGGTGGAAAATGCTATGGAAAAATACCGCAAGGCAGCGGGGGAGCAGGGGGTGCCGGTGCAGCCCGACCATGGCCTTGCCCAACAGGCTATCCGCTGTATTCGGGAGCGGTATGCCGATAGCGGGCTTACCTTGGCGGTGCTGGCACAGGAGCTACATGTCAGTGAATCCTACCTGACCAGGAGTATCAAAAAGGAATCTGGCAGCAGCTTTACCGAGCTGCTTACCGATTTGCGGATTGCCAAGGCCAAGGAGCTGCTGCTGTTCCGGGAGGAGCTGCTCAGTCAGGAGATTGCAGAAAAAACCGGGTATCAAAACCGGCACTATTTTTGCAGGATTTTTAAACAGATCACAGGGGTGTCTCCACTGAAATATCGGGAGCTGCATTTGCAGGTAGCACAGGAGGATACAGACCAATAGTGGACAACCAGAACGGACGGCCAAAGGCCGCCCCTAGATAAATAGGGCTTTAAAACAGTTCAAATTCGTTTTTGTTGTAGCGCAAAAGGCCTTCTTTGCGCAGTTTGCTCAGTTCGTTGGACATGGCGCTTCGGTCTACACAGAGATAATTGGCCAGTTCCTCGCGGTTATAGTGTATGGTAAAGGAATTTGCCATACCCTTTTGCATTTGCAAAAAGCACAGCAGCTTTTCTCTGGTGGTGCGTTTGGAGAGGATCTCTATCTTTTGATTGAGCAGCAAGTTTTTGTTGGCGATACTATGCAGCATGTTTTCCACCAGCCGGTTGTGAAATTCACAGGCTGATGGGCAGATGGTGATGATTTTTTTATAATCCAACAACAGCACTTGGCAATCTTCTGTGGCCTGCACTGTAACCGGGCTGACTGTGATTCCCGCACAGGCAAAGGTTTCCCCAAAGAGATCCGAGACCGACAGCACTGTGAGAATGCTGCTGTTTCCGTTTACATCCTCTTTTATGACCTTCGCGCTGCCGGACAAAATCATTCCCACAAACTGTGCTGCAGCACCGGACAGCAACACAATATCCTCCTGTTGA
>CAYNCW010000347.1:0-3022 GCA_964395635.1 uncultured Oscillospiraceae bacterium | reverse complement strand
ATCCTCGGAGGGGTTAGATTCCCGTGGAGCGGTTAGCAAGCCGCCGTTTGATGACTTCCCATATGCCTTGGGGTGTCGAGGACAAATAAGGGCAGTTGATATACTACCAAAACTGAGGTCAGGCAATGGCATGGCAGATTATGCCCATGTTGTGTTGCAACATTTGCCAGACCTCAGTTTTGGCTTACATACAAAAGACAGGAGGTTTATTTATGGAGCGGAAAATTAGACGGGGCGATATGTTCTATGCCGATTTGACGCCACACGTCGGATCGGAGCAATTTGGGTTTCGCCCTCTGCTCATCATTCAGAACGACATCGGCAACCGGCACAGCAAGACGGTGATCGCAGCGGTCATCACCAGCAAAGTTAAGAGCAAGGCAAAACTGCCTACCCATTGCAAAATAGCGGCGCAGCAAGGCCTTGGGCGGGATTCACTTGTGCTACTTGAGCAAATACGGACAATCGACAAAGAGCGGCTATGTGAGTACATCGGAACTCTGGACAGCGAGGCCATGCAGAAGGTTGATAAGGCCTTGGCGGTCAGCGTGGGGTTGAAATGAGTTGCACATTTGTAAATCAGTATCATTATTACTACAATAATGGTACTGATACAAGTGATGCGGCGTGGTTTCGAGGAGGTTCATATGCAGCATCATGATGTAAAGGTCGGTCGGCAACGCAAAACCGATAGCCGATTGTTTGAAGTGGTTGTTTTGGTAAACAAGGAGGTAACACTGGTAGACAAGCAAATCACCGACGCCATTTTAGAGAGCATCATGTCTGCTTGTGTACCACCAAAAAGACAGGAGGACGGTCTGAATGAATCAAATTGATAAAATCAGGGGCAAAAACAAAATAGTCAGAGGTGTGATTTATGCCAGGTTTTCATCAGATAATCAAAGAGATGAATCCATAGATGCTCAAATTCGCGCCATTGAAGATTACGCGAGAAAAAATGACATTCAAGTCATGGGCCACTACATCGACAAAGCGCGTTCGGCCATGACAGACAATCGCCCAGAGTTTTTGAGGATGATATCTGAATCTAAAGACAATTTATTTGACGTAGTTCTTGTTCACAAGCTTGACCGCTTTGCGAGAAATCGACAAGACAGCATTGGGTATAGAATGCAGCTAAAGCGCCATGGTGTTTCTCTGATTAGCGTTCTTGAGTACATTGACGAAAGCCCTGAGAGCATTATCTTAGAATCGGTTCTTGAAGCTATGGCCGAATATTACAGCAAAAACCTTGCGCGTGAAGTCAATAAGGGTATGAAAGAAAACGCCCTCAAAGGACTACATACCGGAGGACTTCCCCCTCTTGGGTATGATGTCGATCCCAAGACGAAAAAGCTTGTAATCAATGAGCATGAAGCCTTAGCGGTTAGAATGATATATGACCTGTTTCTCAAGGGCTATGGTTATGACAAAATCATAGACGAGCTTAATCTGCGAGGATTCAAGACCAAGACCGGTAAGGCTTTTGGACACAACTCACTCCACAACATTGTCAGAAATGAAAAGTACATCGGAGTATATGTTTTTAACCGCGCCGCTTCCAAAGATGTGGATGGCAAACGAAATCATCATAGAGATAAGGACGAGGAAGAAATCATTCGCATAGAAGATGCCGTTCCGTCCATCATCGATAAAGAGATATTTGAGCAGGTTCAGCAAAAGATAGGCAGCAGAAAGCATATCCGAGCCTCCAGCAAGGCAAAGGAAGTCTATCTGCTATCGGGAAAAATTGTTTGCGGCGAGTGCGGCTTTGCCATGAGCGGCGATAAGCGCCACGCGGGACGAAATAAGAGCTTGCTGGTAACCTATCGGTGCTCCGGTCGCAAGAGCAAGAACACATGCAAAAACAAAGAAATACGTCGGGAGTACATTGAAGCGTATGTACTTGATACGTTATCAGAGTATTTGTTTAGCGATCGTTTAATTGAAAAGATTGCCGCAGCTTTTCATAGCTATCAACTTGAGACAAACGCCGATGTATTACGCGCGCGCGATGCCATGAAAACCCGGCTCTGCGAAATTGAAAAGGAAATCAAAAATTTAGTTGACATCATTGCCAAAACAGGGTCTGATGCTGTTCTCAGCAAAATCAATGAATTGGAGCAGGAAAAGGCGCTAGTGCAGGTGCGTTATAAGCAGGCACAAAGGGAGATTGAGTGCGATGAAATAACAGTTCAATCCTTAACTGAGCGTTTTAATCAGGCTAAGGCGTTGCTAAAAAGCGGTCAGTTGGGCACTACCAAAAAGCTGATAGAGCAGTTTGTCCATAAAGTTGCTATCTACACTGAGCATGCCCTGGTCATCTTTAACTTTCATCCAGAACTAAGTCCGCCGCAAGCGAGTGATGCTTGCGGCGGACAAAAACCCATTATAAGTGGAGACAAATACTCTTACATAAGTCAAATACCAGCCGACAATCGGCTGGCATCTGACTGTTCCACGTTCTTGGACGTGGATTCTGTGGTGGAGGCGAGGGGAGTCGAACCCCTGTCCGAACATAGTTCATCCATGCGTTCTCCGGGTGCAGACGATCCTTTGCATTCCCTTTCCCTGACGTTGACCGTCAAACTTCAGGGATTGGTAGCTTCATTTTACATGACGTGGGCAAAGCTTACCACGTACACGTTCACCACTTCGTCACGCCTCACTCCCGGGCCGTGGTCCTCCCAGGCGAGACGGCAGCCTTAATTAGGCCGCAAACGCTAAAGCGTTATTGTTTTCGTTGTTCTTTAATTTATAAGTTCCGCTATTAACGTGGTTCGGCCCCACGACCCGCTGACAAAGACTCACCATCCCCGTCGAAACCGGAACGCCCCCGTAAAAAAGTTGGGATTATTCTTTCCCCCGCCTACGGCGGGGGAAAGAATAATGAGATAAATGTGCTCCGCTTACGCGTCAAGTGCGTTTAGTAGTCAATACATTCATGTGCACGAAGAGAACATGAATATAACGTCCACAAAAACGTTATCGAGAAAAATTTAACGTTACTTTATGGTCTCAG
>CAYNCW010000346.1:0-3039 GCA_964395635.1 uncultured Oscillospiraceae bacterium | reverse complement strand
CTTCGCTCAGGTGTATGACTGCATTGCATCTGATTTATACAAGGTCGCCTTATATACCTTGGGCAATCCTCACGATGCCGAGGATGTGGTAAGCGAGGCCTTTGTAGAAGCCTATAAGGGAATCACCAAGCTGCGGGACTTAGGCAGCTTTAAGCCCTGGATGCTCAAAATTCTTTCGGTGCGCTGTAAACGAAAGATAGCCGAGTATGTAAAAGGGAAAAATGTTTTTGAAATAGAAAGCTTTATGACAACCTTGTCTGGAGAGGATACTCTTGCAGGAGATGTATCCGAAAAGGTTACGGTTATCCAGGCTATGTCTCGGTTAAGTGCGCAGGAGCGGCAGATCATTGTTTTGTCGGTTCTGCAGGGGTATACAACCAAGGAGATTGCCGCAATACTGGGCAGTCCCCATGGCACCATTAGCTCTAAGTTGCACCGTGCTTTGGCCAAATTGCGGAAAATGCTGGAGGCGACGGTATAAAACAAGGAGCGGTAGAGAAAAGAGGTTTCAGGGAGTGGCGGGTCATTCGGAACAACGCGAACAGAATATGGAGATAAAATACCTAAGCAAAATGCTGACTATGGTGGATGAAGATATTCAGGTTCCATACGGTGTGCGCGGCGAGGTGCTGCGGCAACGTCTGGAGGATGTTTACCCCACCAAGGCTGCTGCGCCCAATACCAAAAGCGGATTGCGCCTTTCTACCGGTTGGTTGAGCTGGCAGTCCGGGTTTTCCTATGCAGCCGCGTTTGCTCTGATTGTTTCGCTGTTTTATGGGCTGGGGTTTGACAGACAAACCAACAGCATTGTAGACGACAGCATTCAGCTTCAAAGCGCCCAGCCACAAGGGGAAACCCAAGAACGTGTGGCCATAACCTCAGATACCGATGTATCAGCCCAAAGTGCAGTTCCAGAGGTTGCAAGCTTTTCCGAAGCTTCCCCAAGGCAGATGCCTCAGCCGGCCGCTATTGCAGAGGAATCTACCCAGCAAGTAGTGCCCTTTGGCATAACACAAACCCCAGATGTTGGCGGTGTGGGTGGCGGAAGCATGACCCTGCTTTCGGATACCTACAACGGATATGTGTTTACCTGGCGCACCAACGACAGCGCGGATCCCCAAAAAGGCCAATATCCCATTACAGTGGATATTATGGATAAATCCAGCCAGTTCTTGGTCTCCCAGATAGATGTGCCGGATATACAAACAGTGGAAAGCCATTATTTTGCCGATAACCGTCTGTTCTTTACAGGCCAGTTCCAAGACGGAGTCATGACCAGGGTATACAATATCCAGGAAGCGGTTCATCCTGTGGAGGTGGCTGCTATAGCTTCTCCCGGCAGCACAGTTGCTTCCCGTCAGTACAACGGTATTTACCGCACCGTTACCTATGCACCGGATGCATCTTCGGTTACCTGCGAGGTTGAACCGCTGCCCAACAGTGTGCAGGAAGGGGTTTGCGTCATCACTTCCATACAGCTGGATCAGGGTGGGTACCAGCAAAAGGCATTTTCCGGTGCTGGGGAGGAAACCTTGCTGTATGATTTTAACGCTTACATCCAGTACCAAAGCCAAACAGCCGAGGAAACCGAGCCATCGGTGGAATATGCCCGCATAGCTTTGGAGGAATTATCCATCACCCTTTCGGGTATTGAAGATCAATAAAATAAAGCTGATACCCGCCGGGGCAATGGTAAACGCTGTTGCATTGGCGGGTATTTTGTTATATACTCATACAGGAATGAATAAGCTACCAAGAGTACTTGCAACACTGTCTATTTACAGAGCTAAGGAGTGTGGGGATGTTTATGAAAAAACTGTTGTCCGGTATATTTGTGCTGGTTTTATGCCTGACCATTCTGCCGGTAACCGCTTTGGCCGAGGATGAAATCCGGGTGCGAGGGGTGGAGCTCAACCTATCTCGGGTGACCATTGGTGTGGACGAAACCCGCCACCTCACCGCCTATGTCACCCCTTACAATGCCTCGGACAAATACATAAACTGGGATACCAGCAACAGCGATGTGGTGGAGGTGGATTCAGATGGCGTTATTACCGGCATAAGCCCAGGCTCCGCTAGAATCACTGCCTATGCAGCCAATGATAAATCAGCTGTCTGCACAGTCATTGTCAGCCGCTCCCAGATACGGGATCCGGATTTGTTGGTGCGCAGCTCAGATCTGCCTGGGTCTATCTTTTCTTATGGGGAAAAGGTTACCGCACAAGCGCTGAAAGCGGATATTGAGTCGGCACTATACAAAACCACAGGCAGTGGCACGGTAAATGTGGTGCAAAAAGAGAAAGCATCGGTTACAGCAGAAGCTTTGCGTGCAGCAGCCTATTCCGCCAAAGCCGCAAAACGCAAGATCATGTTACAGTTTACCACCTACGATTCCAATGCCAGAATAACCCAGGGGCAGCTGAACATCAGTGCGGCACTGGCAGAATATGCAGTGGGAGATATTCGCACCGGTGTGTATAGCGACGAAGACAATGTTGTGTCTGCCCGGGAAAAGTTTATGCGCCAGTTTGATACCCAGGTGGCGGTAATACGCTGTGGGCAAAAGGGCAGCTATGGCATGGTGGTGGAGGTTATCGCCAAGGTGGATTTGGGCAGCATGGATACAGGCAATCTGGACATACACGCTTACGATGTCACCAGCAACACCTATACCAAGCTGAAGGATGCTCCCTACTGGATAGATGAAAAAGGGTATATTCATATCGGCACAGACACCGGCGGATATCTTTTGATTACCGAAAATGGAAAAGGGTTTAAAGGAATATGAAACCAGTCATGGAATTGATGTTAATTATACACCCTTTGCATTCGTACTCGTTGATGAAAAAAATGAAGTGATAGGTGTGTTGGATGCTTTTAGTTCATATTCATCGATACATATCCGTGACTTGTGGGTGGATAAAGCACATCGAGGTAAAGGTTATGGCAGAAAGTTGATTGCTGAGCTGGAAAATCATTTTCAAGGGAAAGGGCTAAATAATATTAATACGGTTTCCTGTACATTTCAGGCGCCAGACT
>CAYNCW010000345.1:0-3060 GCA_964395635.1 uncultured Oscillospiraceae bacterium | reverse complement strand
AAGAACGGATTATACAGGTGGATATTGAGGACGAGATGAAAAAATCCTTTTTGGATTATTCCATGTCGGTTATTGTATCCAGAGCCTTGCCAGATGTGAGAGACGGACTAAAGCCGGTACATCGGCGTATTTTATATACACTCTACGAAAAAGGGCTAACCCCGGATAAAGCTTACCGCAAATGCGCCGACACAGTTGGCTCGGTGCTGGGAAGCTACCATCCCCATGGCGACAGCTCGGTTTACGATGCACTGGTGCGTCTTGCCCAAGATTTCTCCCTGCGCTACCCCTTGGTAGATGGTCATGGAAACTTCGGTTCGGTGGACGGGGATCCTCCGGCAGCCTACCGGTATACCGAAGCCAAAATGAGCAAGATCTCCACCTCCCTTCTCACCGATATTGAAAAGGAAACCGTGGATTTTGCCCCCAACTACGATGATCGATTGATGGAGCCCAGAGTGTTGCCTGCCCGGTTCCCCAACCTTTTGGTAAACGGCTCCATGGGTATAGCGGTGGGCATGGCTACCAATATCCCTCCACACAATCTCACCGAGGTTATTGACGGGGTTAGCACCCTGATTGATAATCCTGAAGCTACCTTGGATGATCTTATGGAACATATCCAGGGCCCGGACTTCCCCACTGCAGGCATTATTATGGGCCGGGCAGGTATTCGAGCAGCCTATTCTACAGGACGGGGCAAAATCACCCTGCGAGGCCGCGCCGAGATCGAAGAAACCAAGAATGGTCGGCAACAAATTGTGATAACCGAGCTTCCCTACACCGTCAACAAAGCAAGGCTTATCGAACACATTGCCGATCTTGTAAAGGAAAAACGGATCGAAACCATCTCCAATATCGCTGATTACTCCGACAGAGACGGTATGCGCATTGTGGTGGAGCTAAAAAGAGACGCCAATGCCCAGGTAACCCTAAACCAGTTGTACAGCTTCAGCCAGCTTCAGTCCACCGAAGGGGTTATTATGCTGGCACTCCACGACGGGCAACCTAAGATTATGTCCCTGAAAGAGATGCTCCAGCACTACATCGACTTCCAGTGCTCGGTAATTCGTCGGCGCACCGAATATGACCTGCGCAAAGCCAGAGAGCGGGCACATATTCTGGATGGCCTGATTATCGCCCAAGATAACATCGATGAGGTTATCGAAATATTCCGCTCTTCCAAGACCACCCCAGAAGCAAAAGATCGCTTGATGGAGCGGTTTGGCCTCAGCGAGGAACAGGCCCAGGCAATTGCCCAAATGACACTGAGCCGATTGACAGGACTGGAACGCCAAAAACTGGAGGACGAGCTTGCCGAGCTGCGGATAAAAATAGCAGAATGGGAAGCAGTTTTGGCAGATGAACAAAAGATCCTGGCCATTGTTAAGGAAGAGCTTACCTTTATCCGCAATAAATACGGCGACAAGCGCCGCACCGAGATTCAAATGATCAGCGGTGAGGTGGATATCGAGGATCTCATCCCGGTGGAGGACTGCGTTATTACCATGACCCATTATGGGTACATTAAATCCCAAAGTATCGACAATTACCGCACCCAGCGTCGTGGTGGCCGTGGTATTTCAGGTATGAGCCAGCGGGAAGAGGATTTTGTGGAGGAGCTATTTATTGCTTCCACCCATGATTATATTATGTTCTTTTCCAACAAAGGGCGTTGTTATCGGATCAAGGCCTATGAGATTGGTGAATCCAGCCGTGCTTCCAAGGGTACAAACATTGTAAACCTGTTGCAGGTGGAGCCGGATGAAAAAATCACGGCTATGATCCGGGTAAGCCAGTATGACGATGACTGCTATTTGGTGATGATCACCAAAAAGGGAATCATTAAGAGAACCCACCTTTCCCAGTATCGCAATGTGCGTCGTGGTGGCCTAAACGCTATCAGCCTGGATGAGGATGATATGCTTTGCGGTGTGCGCCTTACCAGCGGCGACAACGAGCTGATTGTGGCCACCCGCAACGGTATGGCCATTCGCTTCAACGAGAATGATGCAAGGCCTCTCAGCCGTACTGCAAGAGGTGTGAAGGCCATTACCCTGGATGATGGAGACTATGTGGTGGATTTTGCCCGTCTACGGCCGGGTGCAACCTTGCTTACTGTTTCTGAACAGGGCAGGGGACGGCGAACCAATCTGGAAGAATTTCGTCTACAGTCCCGTGGTGGTAAAGGTATCCGCAACTACTACACTGACAAAAATGCCCTTGTTGCTGGTGTTAAGGTGGTGGATGAGGACGACGACATCATCCTCATCAGCGATTTTGGCGTAATTATTCGTATTCCTGTACAGGAAATCACCATTCAGTCCCGATACGGCGGCGGTGTGCGGGTAATGCGTCTAAGTGAAGAGAGTCGTGTGGTAACACTTGCCAGAGCAGCCCATGAAAATGTAGAGGTCACTGATGAGGAGCAGCCCACAGACAATCAGCAGCAGCCACTACCGGAAGCTGAAACAGATGCAGAAAACCAATAATCTTCCAATTTAAGAATGCATCAAATCCAATTTCCAAGAACCTCATTGTTTCACAAGAAACAAAAATCGGCGAAGATATCTAAATCTTCGCCGATTTTTTGTACTTAATAAAGGGGTCATGCTTTAAAAGTAATAAATTTACCATCTTTTTTCTGGCTTTATGGTTTATAATATAGTAGAATATCAAAAGAGATTATAAAATTGGAGGAGACTATGCTTTTAAAGAAAAAGGTATTGCATCCCACTTACTATACTCAGTTTGCCTGCACCGGCAACCAATGTGAGGACAACTGTTGCAAAGAATGGTCTATTATCATTGATAAACCAACCTATCTAAAATACAAGCAAGTAAAAGATCCGGACTTTAAAAGCAAGCTGCCCCAGCGAATGAAGCGTATTCGCGGCGAAAATGCCACCCAGAGAAATTATGCCCAATTTATATTGGATGAAAATAAGGTATGTAAATTTCAAACAGAGGATAAGCTCTGCGAAATTCATGCCAAGCTGGGTCACAAAAATTTATGCCTAACCTGCCAGATTTATCCCCGGCTAGCCAGTACGGTAATGG
>CAYNCW010000344.1:0-3078 GCA_964395635.1 uncultured Oscillospiraceae bacterium | reverse complement strand
ATGGGAGATTTGCTGTGCTTGTTCCGGTGTGGAAATACCAAAACCTACTGCAATTGGTATATTGGTAACCTTACGAATTGCATGGATAATTGCCTCAAGATCAGTTGTAATCTCGTTTCTGATGCCGGTAACACCCATTGAGGACACAAGATACAGAAACCCTGTGGCATCCATTGCAATCTGGGTTATACGTTCGTTGGATGTAGGCGCAATCAAGGATAGCACATCCACATCATATTGTTGCGCAAAAGATAGAAGTTCTCCCTTTTCCTCATAGGGCAAATCCGGTATGATGATGCCGTCTATTCCCACTGCCTTGCACCTAGCAAGAAAACCATCATAGCCATAATTGAAAACCGGATTTAAATAGGTAAGAAAAACAAGTGGTACATCTGTTTTTTTACGTACTCTTTTCACCATCTCAAAAACCTTTTCGGTGGTAGCACCACCGGATAGCGCGCGCATATTGGCAGCTTCAATCACCTTGCCCTCAGCAATTGGGTCAGAAAAAGGTATGCCTATTTCTATAAGATCCGCCCCTGCCCTATCCATTGTAAGAATAAATTCCTCAGTTTTGTCCATAGTTGGGTCACCTGCTGTAACAAACCCAATAAACGCTTTGCCATTTTTAAAGGCTTTGTGTATACTACTCATTGATATTTACCCCCTTATGCCTTGCAATAGCCGCTACATCCTTGTCGCCACGTCCAGATAAGCAGATAATGATGCTTTGCTCTTTGTCCATCTTTGGCGCAATCTTCTTGACATAAGCCACTGCGTGAGCACTTTCAATAGCAGGTATGATACCTTCGGTTTTAGAAAGGTATTCAAAAGCTTCTATAGCCTCATCGTCGGTTACCGGCACATATTCCGCTCGTTGGATGTCGTGGAGGTGAGCGTGTTCTGGGCCTATACCGGGATAATCAAGCCCTGCTGAAATGGAATGCACCGGTGTAATTTGCCCGTATTCATCCTGGCAAAAATAGGATTTCATACCGTGAAAAACCCCTACTCTGCCCTTTGCGATAGTAGCGGCGTGTTTGTGGGTGTGTATTCCATGCCCCGCTGCTTCACATCCTATGAGCTTTACCGTTTCATCAGGAATAAAGTGGTAGAACATTCCCATTGCATTGCTTCCGCCACCCACACAGGCCACCACGCAATCGGGCAACTTGCCTTCTGCCGCGAGAATCTGTTCTCTCGCCTCACGGCTGATTACACTTTGAAAATCACGCACCATCATTGGAAACGGATGTGGACCCATTACCGAACCCAACACATAATGGGTGTCGTGAACACGAGAGGTCCATTCACGCATCGTTTCATTCACAGCATCTTTCAGTGTTTGTGTGCCACTTGTTACGGAATTTACCTTTGCTCCCAAAAGCTCCATACGAAATACATTGAGTGCTTGTCGTTGGGTATCCTCCTTGCCCATAAATATTTCGCATTCAAGACCCAACAGTGCAGCTGCTGTGGCCGTGGCCACACCGTGCTGTCCCGCGCCTGTTTCAGCAATTACACGGGTTTTGCCCATCTTTTTAGCCAGCAGCACCTGTCCGAGAACATTGTTGATCTTATGGGATCCTGTATGGTTAAAATCCTCACGCTTTAAATAGATCTTCGCACCACCCAAATTTTCGGTCATTTTTTGGGCGTAATACAACATAGACGGTCTACCGGCATACCTATTCAATAAAATGGTAAGCTCATCCTGAAAGGATTTATTATTTTTGTAAAATGCATAGCTCTTTTCTAGCTGTAGGATTTCGTTCATCAAGGTTTCTGGGATATATTGTCCGCCGTGAACACCATATCTACCTTTAGCCATTTCTTACTGTCCTCACAATCTCTAAAATTTTATAGCTATCTTTCAAACCATCTGTTTCCACGCCGCTGGAAATATCTACTGCAAAGGGATTTACTGTTTCCATCGCTTGTTGTATATTGCTTATATTGATCCCCCCTGCCAAAAAATAGGGTTTATCAGTTTGGGGCAACAGGGACCAGTCAAAGGTTTTACCGCTTCCCGCTATTGCATTGTCAAAGAGAATATAGGCAGCATTCTGGGGTATGTTGTCCCCTATTTTGACCGTTTTGATGACAGGTGCTTCAATTCTTTTAATATACTCTGCATCCTCATCTCCGTGAAGCTGTACCATATCAATGACTTTTCTCTTCACAGCCTCATTAATAATGGTATACTCCTCATTTACAAACACGCCAACTGCTTGTATCTGGTTACTCAGGCGTTGTTTCAAGGTGGCTGCTTGCTCCATGGTTACCCTGCGCTTGCTTTTGGCAAACACAAAGCCTATGTAATCCGGGCAGGCTCGGTTTACATAATCAATATCACATTCTCTAAACAAACCGCAAATTTTTATCTTCATAAACAGCCCCTCATATTCTCGAGCATGGTTTTTTTGTTACTGCTTCGCATAAGCGCTTCCCCGATTAATACTGCATCCACTTTGTGTTCCTTTAATAAGGCAATGTCATTGGGGGTATGAACACCGCTTTCTGACACGAAAATGATGTTATCCGGAACATGCTCTCGCAGTCGGATACTTGTATATATGTCCACCTCAAAGGTTTCAAGATTGCGGTTATTGACCCCAACAATCTTTGCCCCACAGGATAAGGATTTTTGCAACATAGGTAAACTGTGGCTTTCAACCAGCGCAGATAGCCCTAAGCTTTCGGAAAGCTTTATAAATTGTGTAAGGGTTTCCTCCTCTAAAATTTCTGCTATAAGCAGCACTGCCGATGCCCCCCAGACTTTCGCTTGGTAAATCTGTAGCGGGTCGATAATAAAATCTTTACACAGGGTAGGGATTTTTACAGCTTCACTAATTTGATTCAGATATACCCCACTACCCAAAAAGTATTCCGGCTCGGTAAGAACTGAGATAGCCGCTGCTCCTGCTGCTTCATACTCCAACGCGATGTCAAGGTATGGGAAGTTCTCTGCTATGATGCCCTTTGAGGGGGAAGCTTTTTTTACTTCACAAATAAAGGAGATGCCTTGACTTTTCAGGGCTTTTTCAAAGGGGAAGTCAAAGGTATCTTGTATCTGTT
>CAYNCW010000343.1:0-3091 GCA_964395635.1 uncultured Oscillospiraceae bacterium | reverse complement strand
CAAACGCTTTCTGATTCAGGTTGCCGACAAACTGAAAAAGGTAGAGATTGAAGATGTCGCTTACTTCTTCACCCTCGAAAAGGGGGTGTTTATCCGCACGTTCTCCGGTCAAACTTATCCCGCAGATATGAATTTGGAGCAGATAGAGAAGTCGGTAGACCCTGCCTTGTATTTCCGTATCAACCGAAAATATATCGTCCGAATTAACGCCATTGCAAATATGGTTTCATGGTCGAAACGTAGAATTAAAGTCGAACTCACACCACCTGCCGATGCATCGACAGATGTGATTGTCAGCATGGAACGTTACTCTGATTTTAAACAATGGTTGGACAAGTAAATGAGAAATAACGAGATCAAAGAGTTATGCCGATCGCTTGGAGCTGATTTGGTGGGAATAGCCTCGGTCGAGCGGTTTGTGAATGCTCCGAAAGGACATCACCCGACCGATGTTTTGCCTACTGCAAAGTCGGTCATCTCCCTCGGCATGGTTCTGCCTAAAGATACGCTTGAACAGGATATAAGAATCTATACTGACATACGCAACGAGGCGGTAAAAAAGATGGATAGAGCGGCGACAGATGTGTCCGCCGAACTCAAAAAGCTCAAATACAAGGCTGTATCGATTGTTTCGCTCAGTGGTAAATTCGTCGATGGGCGTTTCCGTTCGCGTGTATCGCTTAAACACGCTGCCGAACTTGCCGGACTTGGAGTTATAGCTCGCAACTACCTACTCACTAACGATAAATATGGAAATTTGCTTTGGTTTACGGCTGTGGTAACGTCGTTGGAGTTGGAACCTGAGCCACGGGCAAGCTACGAAGTGTGCAACAACTGCAACCTATGTGTCGATCTTTGCCCTTCGGGAGCACTCGGTGACGAGAATAATTTCAGCCAGAAAGCGTGCCGGAGAGTTTGCTATGTTACCGTAAAAGGTGTACTGGAGCTTCGTTGCTGGCAATGCCGAAATGTCTGTCCGCATAAGTACGGTGTAAATTATTAGAATAAATTATCTAAAATACAACGAATAATGAATGGCAGGAGCGGAAAAGATGATTCACAGATAACATTAAATATTTAGAGATGAGAAATAGAAATAATACGCCCGATCAGGATATAACTTCCATCGTTATTCGTCCGATAGAGGAAAAAGACAATGCGGAACTGGCAAAATTAATACGCATGGTATTCGAAGAGTTTGATGCTCCCCGGTGCAAGAGTGTGTATAGTGATCCAACAACAGACAGGCTGTATCAGTATTTTAACCGCCCGGATGCAAAATATTGGGTTGCTCAATGGGAAAACACAATTGTGGGTGGATGTGGCTTCTACCCCACAGACGGTTTGCCGGACAGATGCTGTGAAGTGGTGAAATTCTATCTTTCTTCCTCCATCAGAGGAAAAGGAGTCGGCTCTCGGCTACTGCTTCTGACAGAGGAACAGGCAAAGGAGGCTGGGTATAAACAATTGTATTTAGAGACGTTTCCCTGTTTTCGGGCAGCGGTACATCTGTATGACAAAATGGGATTTAAAAACTTGGATGCTCGTTTGGGAAATTCGGGACATACAGCCACTACCATTCACATGATAAAAGATATTTAATCAATGTGTCAAACAGCGTAAATACTAATAAAATCATGGATAATGATTGCGAACTAACAAATTAATTGCCCTTATAAAAAATGGAATCAAAAGGAATGCAATATTCAATACTCCCCCATACGGTATGTACCGAAAGCTCCATAGGCTGTTCTTTTCAAACAGTGTTCTATCAGAGAGGTTCCAAACTTTTCAGTAACGAACAGAAACAGCACCTGTTAATTTTCTGCCATCAAGGGCACATTCGGGTTTCAAGCAACCTGTTCAAGGAGGAATTTCTGTGTGCAGGTGAGATTCTATTTATCCCCCGCAGTAGCGATTATCATGGAGTAGCATTGAGCGATGTCACCTTGCTTATTCACTATTTCAACAATACCGTATGCCAAGTAGAGAACTGTATACTCTCTTTTCTCTATACACATAAACACATCGCTCATAAAGAAGGTAAACCTTATTATTACAGCAAACTAACCGCTTGCGGACAACTATCACACCTCATGGATGGTGTGGGAGGTTACCTTTCGGACGACAAACACGAACCTCCTCTGTGGGAATTAAAGCACAAAGAGTTGATATGGCTCTTTACCAAATACTATACACCCGAAGAGCTACTTCTGTTTTTCCGTCCAATGATAGGCGAAGAGATTCCGTTCAAGAGTCTGGTATTGGCGCATTATCGGAAAGCCGAGTACACAGATAAGCTGGCTGAGATGTGTGGGTATAGCTTGCACACCTTTCGCCGGACATTCAAAAGTGAATTTGGGATATCTGCCCATAAATGGCTGACAAGTAAACGTGCCGAACTCATCCAGTATCGGTTGTCCTTAGCTTGCATCCCTTTTTCTGATATTATTGCTGAATTTAATTTCTCTTCACCCCAGCAGTTCAATCGCTTTTGCAAAGACAATTTAGGCGACGCACCGCAGAATTTACGCCGAAAATATACAGATGAGGAAAATAAAACCAATCTGTCCAAAAATGATAACTGATAGCTCATTTTAGATAATTGTCAGAGCATAAGCTTGTTGATATCCTGTTGTAACTTTGCACCCGATATATAGATGAACTATTATTGGACATTAAATTACAAAAACAGAATATGGATATTGTATTAGAAATGCCTTTCTTTCAAGCGGTATCGGCGGCTGGCGGAGAGAATAATTTAAATTACAAAGAGCTATACAAGGATTTCACGTATAAGATACTGGAACTTTGCAATGCCACAGACATGAATTTCACCGATATGATTTTCACGCTCAACCACACCAATATTGAGCTTACCGCCTTGCAAGAGTCAACCAAAGAGAAAAGTGAGGAAACACTTCTCTATATTAAAAAGGCGGTATTGTTTACCCAGACAGGGATAGACTACATGAAAAGCAGTCAGGTACTGGAGAACAGATCAAGCGAAAAATCTGCCGTGGCGCATAGTAAAATTAAAAAGTGGTCAGCGAAAATTATTCATCTTGTCGAAATCGTCTATGCGTTGGAT
>CAYNCW010000342.1:0-3092 GCA_964395635.1 uncultured Oscillospiraceae bacterium | reverse complement strand
ATGCATCTAAATATGAGAGAGCAGTCGTGGTCAGACCCTTTGTGGGACCACATATTGATGTAGGTGAAGATAAAATCTCATTTACTATTTATTCAGAGGGTAGAGCTGAGGTTACTGGCTATGAACATCTAATCAATTATGAGTTGCCGTCGAATTATAAAGATCTAGTCATAAAACCATTCCCAAATAAAAATACCGTCCCTTAATTTTTTGGCATGTTCAAATATACACACTTAAATAGTAAGGACGCATATTCGATGGATAACCGTCCGTTCTGTTTGCATAATACACAGGCTTTATAGTCATCAATTCTATGTAACCCACTCGCCGCGCGGTTCAAATATAAAGATATTCTAACACCCTGTTCGTTTAACGAATAGGGTGATTTTGTTTTGTTAGGAGGTTCACTTTGAAAAAGATTAAAACACGCCAAACGGTGGAGGGTGTTAAGGGCATTAAAAAGGCGGAGTTTGCTGCCGTGCGCATGAAAAATGCGCTGATAAAAGCAAAGCAGCAGACCGAAAATGCCTATCAGCATGATGAACACCGTTCGCCTACCGATTATGCCGTTGACAAAGTAAGCCGGGCTGCCGATGATGCCGTGCAGGAGGTGTCCGGGCAGGTGCAGCGGACAGCAGGCCGGGTGTTGGATAGAGCCAAAACCGTCTACCGACAGGCGAAAGAAACCCGGCAGCACATTAAGCAAAAAGACCACTTTAGTAAGAGCACAGCCGAAAACACAGCTGCCGGCGAGCAACGGGCGGCCAGTTCGTCGCAGCGCCCGGCCAATCATACAGCCGGCAAAGCAACCCGCACGGTGCAGCAATCCTCCAGCCAGCCGCAGGAACGAGCAAAAGCCTTTGCCCGAAAACGGGCGCAGGCTACCGCGCGGCAGGCCACCAACAACGCCATAAATACCACTCGCCGCACCGAGAGCACCATCAAGCAGTCTGCACGGGCAACCGAATCGGCTGTCAGTGCTACCAAAAGGGCCAGTGAAAAAGGCATCAAGCAGGCGGCTAAAGGTTCGGTGAAAACCGCGCCGAAATCAATAAAAACGGCAGAAGCTACGGCCAGAACCACCATTAAAACCTCGCAACGGATGGCACAGCTGGCACAGAAGTCGGCGAAGTCTGCTGCTAAAGCCGCCAAAAAAGCGGAAAGGGCAGCTATTGCATCCGCCAAAGCCGCTGTTAAAGTTGCAAAGGCCATTGCGAAAGCGACTATACTGATTGTCAAAGCGATTATTGCAGCACTCAAGAGTTTGATTGCCGCGATAGCTGCGGGCGGCTGGGTAGTGGTGCTGATTATCGTTGTCATCTGTTTAATCGGCTGCATCGTCTGCTCCAGCTTCGGGATATTTTTTTCCGGGGAGCCGGACACCGGCAGCGTTCCCATGCCGCAGGTGGTGGCCGAATTGGGAGCCGAGTTTTACGACCGCATTGAGCAAATCAAGGCTGACAACCCGCATGACCGCTTGGAAATCTATGCGAACGACGGGGTTTTGTCCATTCATTGGGATGAGGTGCTGGCGGTCTATGCGGTGAAAGTGGCCACCGACCCGGAAAACGGCATGGAGGTTGTCACCATCACCGACGAGAAAAAGAATATTCTGCGCTCAGTGATGTGGGATATGAACATCATTGATTATTGGACATGGATTGATTATATTGAAGTAACCTCCACCACAACCGATGTAGACGGCAACGAAAGCGAAACCACAGAGATAATTGAGATAAAGGTTCTCACCATTAGCATCACCCACAAGACCTACCTGCAAATGGCCGACCAGTATCGGTTTAATGTTAAGCAGCGAGAGCAGCTTACTCTACTTATGGACGACGAGTACAAATTCCTGTGGGCACGATTGCTGGGCGGCTACAGGCCGGGTGGGGGACAGATTATCGACACCGGCTCGGACAAAGTCCCCACCGACATCTTCTCATGGCCATTGCCATCCACCTTTACCATTACCTCTACTTTTGGCGAACGCGCTGACCCATTCACCGGTGAAAGTTCATTCCATACAGGGCTTGATATTGCTGCACCAGCCGGAACGCCAATCCTTGCAGCAGCCGATGGAGTTGTGACGATAGCAAACGCAACGGACAGCTGGGGGTATGGTTACGGCTTCTACATTAAAATCCAGCATCCGGGGACAGCGTTTGAAACGCTGTATGCGCATTGCTCGGCAATCTCGGTATTTGAGGGACAAGAGGTGAAAAAGGGCGAGGTAATCGGTTATGTAGGAACAACGGGGTATTCCAGTGGAAACCATCTGCATTTTGAGGTAATACAAAGTGGTGTGGTGGTTGACCCATTGGGGTTCTTTCGGTGATGGAAAAAGCAGCCCTGCCATGCGGGGCTGCTTTCAACGGTGCGTTGATTAAGGCTTATAAAGTGTGTAATAAAACAAACCTTCATCCGCTTTAATACTGTCAATTCGCCAAAAGTCTCCCTCTCGGATAAGTGATAGCTGTGCGTTATAAAATTCAGTGGGCTCGGTGTAAGAACCGCTTGCAATTTGAAGTTCAATGTTAGCATGACTATCATCTGTTTTATTAACCTTTGTAAAAGTATAGCCTAGAACCCTAGGTCTTGATCCGCCCGTAACCCAATTGGAGTTTTGCTCGTCGAGTTGCTTGGCATATTTCTTTCAGTTTTTCAGTCATCACAGTGTATTGTAACGCAGCGCTACGGCCTTCCAGACCCATTAACCATACAATGGCAGCTTGCTCTGGTGAGAACACACCTGTATAGCTTGTGGCATCCATCAGCAATTCAGAGCGCGTTCTATACGGATCGACCTGTCCGGGGAAAGGTTTAATATCTGGAGTATCCGACATTGCGCTTGCCACTGTCGAAAGACATATTACTGCAAAAAGCAAACTAATAAGTTTTCGCAAAATAATCACCTCATCTATACTATTCGATGATGGCAAAGTGCTTATTCTGCAAAAATTTTACTATATCGTTTGAAAGTAGGCTAGCAATCATTTTGCACTTGATTCAAAATTTTTGTTTTTACGAAGGGAAGCTTTGGTAGCCTTCAACAAGTAACACATGGATTTCATTATCTGAACAATCCTCAA
>CAYNCW010000341.1:0-3093 GCA_964395635.1 uncultured Oscillospiraceae bacterium | reverse complement strand
ACAAAAGTAACTGCCCGCCCCGGCATGAGGGGCAAGGTGGCGCCCCGCTTGGGGGAAAAACAAAACCCCACAATGGCTAATCACCACTGATTACACAGCTGGAGGTATACTGCGGACGACCAAAGGTCGCCCCTACATCGGTAAAACGAAAATCAAGGGGCGATCTGTGCTCGTCGGTTAGATGGCACCCGCGAAACCATCCTACTGTTTCGGATCCGTATACCTATCACCCAGTATTTTGCATAACCATGCCAGGTTTTGTCCAATTATAGTATTGCCATAGAACGAAATCTTGGGTATAATAAGTACTATCTGTTTAAATTTATATGGTATTTTCAATATAGAAGCAAAGGCAATACCATTGGAGACAAAGAATATAAGGAGGGCTTCTGTCAATGCCCAAAGAGTTAATAAAACAATATGACCCCAAGCAGGTGGAGGACAAGACCTACCAATTCTGGTTGGCGGGAGGGTATTTCCATGCGGAGCCCAATCCAGACAAAAAACCCTATACCATTGTAATTCCCCCTCCGAACATTACCGGCCAGCTGCATATGGGACATGCTCTGGACAATACGCTGCAGGATATTCTCATCCGTTGGCGGAGAATGCAGGGGTACGAAGCACTTTGGATGCCCGGCACCGACCATGCTTCTATCGCCACTGAGGCTAAAATTGTAGAAGCCATGAAAAAAGAAGGCATCACCAAGGATGACCTTGGCAGAGACGGCTTTTTGGAGCGGGCCTGGAAGTGGAAGGCACAGTATGGCGGCATTATAACCCAGCAGCTTAAACGCTTGGGTTCCTCCTGCGACTGGGATAGAGAGCGCTTTACCCTGGACGAAGGCTGCAGCAAAGCAGTTGTGGAAGTGTTCTGCAACCTATATGAAAAAGGCCTTATTTATCGGGGCGAGCGGATTATCAACTGGTGTCCTGTTTGCTTGACTTCCATCTCAGATGCCGAGGTTGAACACGAGGAACAGGCTGGTCATTTCTGGCATATCCGTTACCCCCTAGCAGATGGCAGCGGTTATATTGAAATCGCCACCACCCGCCCGGAAACCATGCTGGGAGATACCGCTGTGGCCGTACATCCAGAGGATGAACGGTACAAGCACCTGATTGGCAAACTATTGGTTTTGCCTTTGGTGAATAAGGAAATTCCCATTATTGCAGACGAGTATGTGGAGATGGAATTCGGTACCGGTGCGGTGAAAATCACCCCCGCCCACGACCCCAACGACTTTGAAGTGGGTCTGCGCCATAATCTGCCAGTGCTGAATGTGATGAACGACGATGCCAGCATGAACGAACATGCAGGCAAATATCAGGGTCTTAGCCGCGAGGCTGCCAGAAAAGCAGTGGTTGCGGATCTTGAGGAGCAAGGTTTCCTGCTCCAGGTAAAGGATCACACCCACAATGTAGGCACCTGCTACCGTTGCAGTTCCACTGTAGAGCCCAGAGTCTCCTTACAGTGGTTTGTCAAGATGGATCCCCTGGCAAAACCCGCTATTGGGGTTGTTCGTGAGGACAAAACCAAATTTATTCCCGACCGATTTGAAAAGATCTACTACCACTGGATGGAAAACATTAAGGATTGGTGTATCTCCCGTCAACTGTGGTGGGGGCATCGGATTCCTGCATGGTACTGCCCTGATTGCGGCCAGGTAAGTGTTGCCCGCACTGCGCCGGACAGCTGTAGCCATTGTGGCAGCAAATCTCTTGCTCAGGATGAGGATACCCTGGATACCTGGTTCTCCTCTGCCCTGTGGCCTTTCTCTACTTTGGGATGGCCGGATAAAACCCCGGAGCTGGATTACTTCTACCCCACCAATACATTGGTTACCGGGTACGATATCATTTTCTTCTGGGTTGCCCGTATGATCTTCTCAGGTGTGGAGCAGTTAAACCAAACACCTTTTGATACCGTATTTATCCACGGCTTGGTTCGGGATTCCCAGGGCCGCAAGATGTCCAAATCCTTGGGCAACGGTGTTGACCCACTGGAGATTATCGAGGAGTACGGCGCAGACGCTTTGCGCTTTACCTTGGCCACCGGAACCTCCCCCGGCAACGACATGCGGTATTCAGAGGAAAAGGTGCGAGCCAGCCGCAACTTTGCCAACAAGATTTGGAACGCAGTCCGATATGTTCTGATGAACCTTGGCGAAGGGGTAGACGGCTTTACCCTGCCTTCCGATCTTGCTTTGGAGGACAAGTGGGTTCTGCATAAATACAACCAGTTGGTAGCTCAGGTTACCGATAATCTGGAAAAGTTCGAGTTGGGCGTAGCTATTCAGAAAATTTATGATTTCAGCTGGGATATTGTTTGCGACTGGTACATTGAGCTCACCAAAAGCCGTATCCTAGAAGGCGGCGAAACTGCTGTACGCGCCCAAAAGGTTCTTTTATATGTGCTGGAAGGTACCCTTAAGCTGCTGCATCCCTTTATGCCCTTTATCACCGAAGAAGTATGGCAAGCCCTGCCACATAAGGGCGACAGCATAATGGTTGCCCCTTGGCCGGTGTATGATGCAACTTTGGAGTTCCCTCAGGAAGCAGACAACTTCTCCCGGATTATGGACGCTATCGGCGCTATCCGTACCCGCCGGGCAGAAATGAATGTTCCCCCCAGCAAAAAGGCAAAGGTGTATATTGAAACCGATTTTGCACCGGTGTTTGCCCAGGGCGTCCCCTTTATTCAGCGATTGGCCTTTGCCTCCGAGGTGGAGATCAGCAACCAGTTCTCTTTGGAAAATACGGTGCAGGTGGTTACCGATGCCGCCCGTATCTTTATCCCCACCGATCAATTGGTGGATTTTGGCAAAGAAAAAGAGCGCCTTGAAAAAGAGAAAGAGAAGCAGCTGAAAGAAGTGGCGATCATTAGCCAGAAGCTGCAAAACAAAAGTTTTGTGGACAAAGCCCCTGCCCAGGTGGTGGACGCAGAGAAAGAAAAGCTGCAAAAAGCTCAGGAAAAGCTGCAAAAGCTGGAGGAAGCATTGGCAGCCATTCCACAATAACACATCAGTATATTTTGAGGATCGCCGATACCAGGGCGGTCCTCAAGGTTTATGCAAATTGTTTATCATGTTA
>CAYNCW010000340.1:0-3101 GCA_964395635.1 uncultured Oscillospiraceae bacterium | reverse complement strand
AATGGGCTTTGCCGGCAGCTGATTATTTAGCCGGTCCCAAGTATTGTCCCCCTGTTTGGCTAGGAGTATAAGCGGTAATTACCTGTATATTTGATAGAAAAATTCTGCTAAGGATAAATCTTACTGAAAGCCAAAGTTGCGCATAAGGCCTTCTCTGTTGCGCCAGTCTTCCTTCACCTTTACCCAGCACTGCAGGTTTACCGGCATGCCCAAAAAGGCCTCCATATCTTCTCGTGCTTCGGATGCCACCCGCTTGAGCATAGCGCCGTTTTTGCCGATAATCATTCCCTTGTGGGATGCTTTTTCGCAAAAGATGTTTACATCTATATCGCAGATGTTTTTGCCTTCCCGCTCCTGCATTTTTTCCACAACCACTGCGGTGCCGTGTGGAATTTCTTCCCGAAGATTGCGCAGCAGCTTTTCCCGCACCATCTCTGCGGCCAAAACCCGCTCGGGTTGGTCGGTGTAGCTGTCCTCATCAAAAAAGTGGGGGCCGGGCTGTGCATAGCTGCCGATTTTCTCCAGCAGTATCTCCACACCGTCGCCTTTAAGGGCGCTGATGGGGATAATCTCCTCAAAGCTGCAAAGGGCTGAAAACGCCGCTATTTTTTCCATCATCTGCTCCTTGCGAGGCAGGGTGTCAATTTTGTTGATTGCCAGAATAACCGGGATTTTGCGCTGCATCACGCTTTCCAAAAGCTCGGTTTCTGCTGTGCGAATCTCCCCTAGGGGTTCGGTTACCAGCACAGCTACATCCACATCTGCCACACTTTCCCGAACCTGTTTTACCATAAATTCGCTGAGCTTGGTTCTGGGGGTGTGGATGCCGGGGGTATCGATAAACACCATCTGATTATCCCCACGGGTTAGGATGCCGGTTATCCGGGTGCGGGTGGTTTGGGGCTTGGGGGTGACGATGGCTACCTTTTCTCCAACAAACGCATTGAGCAACGAGGACTTGCCCACATTGGGGCGGCCCACAATTGCCACAAAGGTTGATTTGGTCTCTATCATGTTTTTGTATCCTCCAAAGGTTTGGAATATAGGTCCAGGGATCCGCATTTTCGTTTGTAGTGGCGGCCTTTGGCTGTGGGTGGCCCAGTGGCCTTATCCAGCAAAAAAACGCGCTACTACTGCATATTTGATTATTTTGGCGTGTATTTGCGTTTCCATCCTGGCAAAACGATCCACCAAGCAGTAAGGGCTGCCAGGGGAATCCAGAGGGGTAAATTCTGGGCAATATCCTCGCCAATTACCTGAAAGACAGCAGAATCCCAGAATAATAAAATTCCCGCCGCCACACTGGCGACGGCAGACATGAAAACAGCACCTGCTGCAACGTCCTTGGCTGTTTTTGCCAAGGAGTTGTAGACAGATGTCTCTAAATCTACGGTGTTTTCAATAGCTGTATTGAGCAGTTCGCAGGCTATCACCAGCCCTATAAACAATAATACCACACAGTATTGGGTTCTGTCGAGCTGATAGTAGCGGGAAAAATACAGCACATAGGCAGCCACGGCAAAATCAATACGCAGATTGCGCTCATACACTAAGGCGTGAGCGATGCCGGATAAAGCCCATCCAAAAGAAGAAACCAGGTTGTATTGGGATGGGGAATACCGCCTAGGCTTCATGATCGTTTACATAGCTGGCATCCCGCTGCAGCCCCAAACGGGCAAGCACCGCTTCTTCTTTTTCCCGCATACGCACGGCTTCCAGCCCGCCTATCTCGTGGTCGTATCCCAGCAGATGCAAAGCGGAGTGCACGGTGAGAAAAGCAAATTCCCGCTGGATAGAATGGCCAAACTGTTTTGCCTGGCTATACACCTTGGGCACACAGATAGCGATATCCCCCAGCATTGCCGCGCCGCTTTCCTTGTTTTTCTCAAGGTTGTCTACACTGTTTGCAGAAGGGAAGGAAAGCACATCGGTGGAGCTATCCTTGCCCCGGTATTCCCGGTTGAGCTGCTGCATCTGCTCGTCGTTTACAAAGCTGACGCTCACCTCATAATTGCCGTGCTTTTCCTCCATTAGCAGCACTGCATGGCAGCATTTGCGAATGAGCAGCCGAATCCCTGTGGGGATTTTGATATCTTTTTGCATATTGGAAATGGATACTTTTAACTTGTCCATCTTAACGTCCTCTCCGCCCCTCATCATAGTATTTTTCATACGCCTTGATAATCTCCTGCACCAGCTTGTGGCGCACCACATCCTTTTCGGAAAAGCGTATGATGCCAATATCCTCTACATTTTTTAGCACTTTGGCCGCCTCCACCAAACCGGAGCTTTTGGTGTCCGGCAGATCGATTTGGGTTACGTCCCCTGTGATTACCGCTTTGGAATTGGCGCCAAGCCGCGTCAGAAACATTTTCATCTGCTCGTTGGTGGTGTTTTGGGCTTCATCCAAAATGATATAGCTGTCGTCCAAGGTGCGTCCACGCATATAGGCAAGAGGTGCTATCTCTATATTGCCCCGTTCTACGTATTTTTGATAATTTTCGGTGCCCAGCATTTCAAACAGCGCATCGTACAATGGCCGCAGATAGGGGTCAACCTTATTTTGCAAATCCCCCGGCAAAAAGCCCAGCTTCTCTCCGGCTTCCACCGCCGGGCGGGTTAGGATAATCCGGTTGACATCGTGGTTGCGGAATGCCCGCACCGCCATAGCAACCGCCAAAAATGTTTTGCCGGTTCCCGCAGGGCCAATGCCTAAGGTGATTGTGTTTTTGCGCATAGAGTCGATATAGCGCTTTTGCCCCAAGGTTTTGGCCTTTAACGGCCGGCCTCTGGCAGTGACACACACAACGTCCTCTGCCAAAGCCTCCACCTTGCTTTCGGCCCCTTCTTCCACCAGATCCATAACATACCGCACATTCTGGTGTGTAATTGCTTCCCCCTTGTTGATAAGGACTAGCAGGCCCTCGATGGACTTCACCGCAAAGATCACCTGTTCGGGATCGCCGCTCACCTTTATCTCGGAGCCACGGCAGATGATTTCCACACCATATTTGCGTTTGATGAGATCGATATTCTCGTCCAAGCTGCCAAATAAGGCGGCGGCGTGCTCCATTCGCTCGATGTTTACAATTTGTTCTATC
>CAYNCW010000339.1:0-3118 GCA_964395635.1 uncultured Oscillospiraceae bacterium | reverse complement strand
TTTAAAAAAGCGTAAAAAAACCAAAACAGGCTGCAGCAACAGTGTTGCCGCAACCTTCTATTTGATTATAGTCGTACCCTTATGCGAGACCCTGCACCTATACTGTAGCAAGCAATCTTCAACAAAAACTGCACTGTATACATGGTATTAGGCCCCCTTTTGGTGTAAAGTTAGTTTGCCAGGTTGTCAGAACTGGTGAGCTCTTTGAGGGAAGTAGCCAAACCAGCCAAGGACTGGATATCACTGGGGATAATGATTTTGGTTGCTTTTCCATCTGCAACCTTGCCCATGGTTTCAAAGCTTTTCAGTGCCAATGCCGCCTTGGAAGGGGATGCTTCGTTAATTAAACGGATACCGTCTGCAACAGCTTGTTGCACCTTAAGGATAGCTTCTGCTTGACCTTCTGCTTCCCGGATGAGCACCTCTCTTTGTGCATCAGCTCGCAGGATGGAGGACTGCTTTTCACCCTCTGCACGAAGGATTGCAGATTCTTTCTCTCCTTCTGCCACCAGAATCTGGCTGCGCTTTTCACCTTCTGCACGCAAAATAGATTCGCGGCGTTCACGCTCTGCCTTCATCTGCTTTTCCATGGCATCTTGAATCTCTCTGGGGGGCAGGATATTTTTCAGCTCCACTCTGTTTACCTTAATGCCCCACTTGTCGGTGGCGGTATCCAACAGAGAGGTAATTTTGGTGTTGATAACATCCCGGGAGGTGAGCGTTTGATCCAGCTCCATATCACCGATGATGTTTCGCAGTGTGGTGGCGGTAAGGTTTTCAATAGCGGATATAGGCCGCTCTACACCATAGGTGAAGAGTTTTGCATCAGTAACCTGGAAGAACACGATGGTGTCAATCTGCATGGTTACGTTATCCTTGGTGATTACAGGCTGGGGCTTAAAGTCCACCACCTGCTCTTTTATCGACACCTTTTTGGCTATTCTATCCAACATGGGAACCTTAACGTGCAAACCGGTTTCCCAAGTAGCCGCATAAGCGCCCAAGCGCTCTACCACATAGACGGTAGCCTGAGGGACAATGCGCACATTGGATAAAAGCAAAAGCGCCAACAGAATAATGATAAACAATAGGAAAATTGCACCAGGCATTTTTATTCCTCTCCTTCTTGCAGGCGCTCCACAATTAGCTTCACGCCATCAATTTGATGTACAAGCACCCTAGCCTTTTCTGGTATTACCTCACCGCTATAACTGCGGGCAGACCAATCCAACCCATTGGCAGACACTCTGCCGGTTTGATTTATGTTGTCGATTGTCTCCAACACAATACCAATCTGCCCTATAACCCGATCCGCATTGGTGGCGTGTTTACGAGGACCAATCTTTTGTGCCAAAACAGGGCGCCCCACCACCAGCACAGCTATGGAAGAGAACAGGAACACCAGCAGCTGCAACCAAAAAGGCGCTCCCAAAAAGGAAGCTATCAGTGCGAACAGTGCGCCAAAAGCAAACCAAATCGTAACCAGCTGCACCGTTACACTTTCCACCACAAACATGACGATAGAAACCACCAACCAAAAAATTGCGCCTATAAATCCGGTCATGCTATATTCCCCCTCTCCCTACGGATTAGTTGGATGGCAACTGAATATAGGAAAACTATCTAAAGTTGCTGCCCGACTCTCCAGCGCCATGTCTTTTGCTGAATCTCTCTTGTGCGCCAGAGTACTCTAAGAGTATTGTACCCATTTATTATATAGCATAAAAGGGGAAAAAACAACGCAAGCGCTGAATTTCCCCCAATTGCCGGAAAAATTCACCTACTTCCGGCTAATCCTGTACAATATGATATTTGACCCCTTGGGGTGTATCTTCCAAAACAATGCCCCGTTGCCGGAGCTCATCCCGGATTGCATCTGCCTTTTGGAAGTCTCTTGCTTTTCTGGCATCCTGGCGCTCTTGGATCAGAGCTTGTATCTCCTCGTCTAAGCTCTTGTCCCCCCGGTTATAGAGCAGGCCAAGCACACCGCAAAGCTGATCATATAGCTCCATAGCCGCTTTGATAACTGCTTCGCTTCGGGGCACACTCAAAAAGGTATTGCAGTCCCGCACCAGCTCAAATACAGCGGCAATGCCGTCGGCAGTGTTCAGATCGTCGTCCATTGCTTCCACAAATTGGGCTTTGCGTCCTGCAATGGTCTCTAGAAATTCTGTTTCCCCATGGGTTTCGGTTTCTGATGGTGTTTTCAGGGCAAAGTCCATGTTGTCCCGGCAGGTGTGCAGCCGTTCCAGTGCCGCTTTGCACTGCTCAATACCCTCCAGGCTGTAGTTGATAGGGCTGCGATAGTGGGCTTGCAGCATCATAAACTTAATGGGCTCGTAGCCATACTTTTCCGCCACATCCCGCACTGTAAAGAAGTTGTTTAGGGATTTGCTCATCTTGCGATTATCCACATTGATGTACCCGTTATGCAGCCAAAATCGGGCATATTCCTTGCCGTTGGCGCATTCACTTTGGGCAATTTCGTTCTCGTGATGGGGGAAAATCAGATCCTGCCCGCCGCAGTGGATATCGATGGTTTCTCCCAAAAATTGGCGCACCATCGCCGAGCATTCAATATGCCAGCCAGGACGTCCTTTGCCCCAAGGGCTTTCCCACCAAGGCTCGCCGGGCTTGGCGTTTTTCCACAGCACAAAGTCCAGAGCATCTTCTTTGGCATCGTTGATATCTACACGGCTGCCTGATTCCAGATCATCCAGCGGCTGATGAGAGAGCTTGCCGTATTCCGCAAACTTTTTGCTGCGGAAGTATACATCGCCGTTCTTTTCATAGGCATACCCCTTTTCCACCAGATCCGAAACCAAAGCGATAATGGTATCAATGGTCTCGGTGGCCTTTGGGTGAATATCTGCGGGGCGAACCCCCAAGCCCTTCGCATCGGTTTGGTATTCTGCCATATACCGGGCGGCTATCTCCCCAGAGGAAACATCCTCTTCGTTGGCTTTCTTAATGATCTTGTCATCAATATCGGTAAAATTTTGCACAAAGGTTACTTCCATGCCCTTAAAGGAAAAATACCGACGCAGTGTATCAAATACACAGATGGGGCGGGCATTGCCTATATGAATATAATTATACACCGTAGGGCCACAAGCAT
>CAYNCW010000338.1:0-3128 GCA_964395635.1 uncultured Oscillospiraceae bacterium | reverse complement strand
AGATGATGGAATTCACCAAGAACAACATTCTTGTGCAGGCTTCTCAGGCTATGCTTGCTCAGGCCAACCAACAGCCCCAGGGTGTTCTCCAGCTTCTGAGATAACCTATCACCTTTTAAAAGGAAGTGGTCTACGGATCACTTCCTTTTTTGATCCTATCTGCAACATGTTTTTCAGCGAAAATCCCTATCAATCGCTTGACAACAAAGCGGTATTCCATCATAATGATAAAAGCACGATTCTATAGTTGGGAGAAATAACAATTTATGAAAGTAATCACCGGGACAGCCAAAGGCCGCAAGCTTGTTGCGCCGCCAGGACTGGAAACTCGCCCCACCTCCGCTATGGTAAAGGAGGCGGTATTCAGTATCGTTCAGTTTGATGTGGAAGGCGCTAATGTGCTGGATTTGTTCGCTGGTTCCGGCCAGATGGGAATCGAAGCTCTTTCCAGGGGGGCCAAATTCTGCGTATTTGTAGATACAGCTAAGCAAAGCCAAGCCGCACTTCGGGAAAACCTGGAACACACCGGCTTTACCACCAAGTCGCGACTTTCGGCAACCGACGCCCGCAGCTATTTAAAAACTGCATCCGGGCCATTTGACATTGTATTTTTAGACCCACCGTATCATAAGGGGGGGCTGCCCACACTGCTGGTGGAGCTGGCGCCTGTTATGAGCCGGGACGGTATTATAATTTGCGAAACTGCAAAAGAAGATGAGCTGCCTGAAACGGCAGGGGATATTCCAAAATACCGAACCTATCGATACGGAAAAACCTGCATTACTGTGTATCGCAGACAGATAGAGGAATAAAAAGCCGCCAAGTTGCAAGTTGTGTCATAAGGCGGAAGGAGTGTTAGAATGAGCAAGGCAATCTGTCCCGGAAGCTTTGACCCTGTTACCAAAGGGCATTTGGATATTATCACAAGAGCGGCCTCTCTGTTTGAGGAGGTTGTGGCTCTGGTGGTCATCAACCCGGAAAAGAACCCCAGCTTTACTGCCCAGGAACGGGTGGAGATGCTGAAAAAATCCACAGCCCATCTGCCCAATGTCCAGGTAGACAGTTACCAGGGGCTACTGGCAGAGTATATTAAGATGCAGGGTGCTTCCGCAATTGTCAAGGGGCTTCGCGCTATGTCTGATTTTGAGTATGAATTTCAAATGGCGCTAACCAATAAAAAGCTTGTACCCGAGGCAGAAACTGTGTTTTTAACCACTACCAGCGATAACCTGTATCTCAACTCCAGCTTGGTGAAACAGGTGGCTGCCTTTGGCGGAAATATATCGGATTTTGTGCCGCCGGAAGTGCTAACCGAAATTGAAACACGCTTGAGCAACAGGCTGTTATAAACTGAATAGATGGAAACGGCAATAGGCCGGAAGGGAGTTGTATGAGCATGAACATAGATGAAATATTAGACCGCATGGACGAGCTTTTGGATAAATCTTGGAGCCTGCCCCTTTCTGGAGGAAGATGTGTGGTGGATGCAGACAAGGTGCGGGATATGATTGATGATATCCGCATCAACCTCCCCAATGAAATTAAACAGGCCAAGGCCATTGTGGCAGACCGCAACGAAATTTTGGATGTGGCCAAACGGGAGGGGGAGGCGGTTATCCGCAAGGCGGAAGAACGAGCCAAAGCCCTTATCGCCCAAGAAGAAATAATCAAGCTTTCCCAAACCAAGGCCACCGAGATTCTCACCCAGACCCAGATGCAGTCCAGAGAAATGCGCCAGGCAGCCCAAACCTTCTCAGACGATATTTTAAAAGCCGCAGAAGAGGTCATCACCAAATCGTTGGGGGAAATTCGCACCACCCGACAGGCACTGAGAAGTAAAAAGAAATAACATCATAATTGGTATGGTCCTGACAAAATTCCACATAATACTACCAGTTCCTCTGCCTGAATGTTTTGCATAACATTGGTGGCAATCCATAGCGACAAACAATCCCCCAATAACATGTGGGAAATAACAACGAGGAGTGAGAGCATGGAAAACCAGACTATGCTGAAAAAAACCGCATTTGGTGGCTTTGATCGGAAATCGGTACTCAACTATGTGTATGATATAAACACGTCGGCTAAAGAAGCACAGGATAAGCTCTTGGCCCAATTGGAAGAAATCACAAGTTCCAGAGAAAAGGTTAGCGAATCCCTTCGGGAGATGGAAACCAAGCTGCAACAGGTGCAGCAGGAACGGGACGATTTTTCCACCGAGCTTGGTAGTGAAAAACAGCGCACCGGCGAACTGGCAGTGATGATGGATTCCCTAAATGCCCAAATTGCCAAGCAGGAGCGTATTCTTGCAGAAAAAGAAGAAGAAATTGCAGACTATAAGCGGCTGAATAACGAACTTTTGCGTAAAAACGAAACGCTGGAAAGCAAAAAACAAGAGGTGGAAAAAGCCTCTGCCTATGTTGGGGAACTGCTTTTGCGCACCCAAGTGGATTCGGAAAAAATCTTGGCGGATGCCGCTGTAAAAGCGCAGGAGTTAGTGGTGGAAGCCGGTAAGTCCTTAGAAGGGGTACACTCCCAGTTCGAGTCCTTTAAGCAGGAGATGTCCACCATCCAAGACCAGATTCAGCAGGCTATGCAGGCTGTACAGGATAAGTTCTCTCATATTGGCAAGGCGGTGAAGGATGCCGAGGTCAATCTACGGGACATTGTCTATCCCAAAGCTTCCCTCAAGCTTGTTCAACAGGAGGAGCAGCCTACCTCTAATATTGATACGCAAGACGAGTTTTTTCGGTCCGCCGCGGAAAATTAGCAGCCAGTTTCCAGGCGGCAACCCATTACCTCACCAGGAGCCCTCGCTTCCTCCAGAGCAACAATCCCACAAAAAAGGGAGTGTGGAAAAGAAGAGGGAGGGGCCCCCGGTACCACTATCCCAAGCCTTTAGCATTCAGGCTGCCCCAGCATCGAAGAGCCAACCACCACCCCAAGAGCCCCCCATTGTCCACCAGATCACCCGTTCTCCCCGCAAGAGCAACTGGATTGTAGGCAAATTGGGCAAGTGGCTAACATAATCATTTGCATCACTCAAGACCCGCAATGTCGAACATTGCGGGTTTTTTGTTGTAAGCGAAAACCCCCGGCTGTGCCGGGGGTTCAGTGAAGCTTTAGCG
>CAYNCW010000337.1:0-3138 GCA_964395635.1 uncultured Oscillospiraceae bacterium | reverse complement strand
AGTGCAAGCACACCCTGCTGCGGCTCAAATTGGGGGTTACAGCAGTTATAGAAAGCCGGGGTAAACAAGTTGTCTTACTGGTTTATATGGCGGTTGTAGGTGCTCTATGGCTAGGGCGTGATGCCTTATTCCCAACAAATAACTTCACTGTAATTGAAGCCCTATATCAGTTACTTCTGCCCGTTTTGTTCGTGCTACTCGGCACAACGGGTCTGGTGGGGCTGCTTCTCGTGTTTGGCACCCCGTGGGGCAGCGGCAGAATCAACGGCGGTTTGCAGCGGATTGGCCTAGTGAACCATGCAGGAGAGTCGCCGCTTTTGGTGGCAAAGTACAATGACATAGAGAATCCCTGTGTGGTGGTGTTAGAGTTCGCCACAAATGGCATCCCTAAATCAGTATGGGAAGATAAAAAGGCTCACATTGAGAGCGCCCTTGATATCAATATTATCAAAATCACAGAGGGGGTAAACAAAAAACGTATGGTACTGCACACGGTACCGGCAACAACGGCTTTACCCAATAAGGTAAAGTGGCAAACCCACTACCTGCGGCCCGAGAGCTTTGTACTGGTAGTGGGCGAAAGTCTACTTGGGCCGGTGACGGTTAATCTTGCCCATACGCCTCATGTTTTACTAGGTGGCTCTACCGGTTCAGGGAAAAGCATTCTTCTTAAACTGCTGCTGATGCAGTGTGTTGAAAAGGGGGCTGCGGTTTTTCTGGCTGATTTCAAGGGTGGAGTTGACTTTCCCTCGGTTTGGCACCGAAAATGCCGCATGGTTTTTGACGAAGTAAAGCTGCTTGTTGTTTTGACGGGCATTGTAGAAACGCTGGAGCAGCGCAAGGAAAAGTTTCGGGCAGCGAGCTGTTCCAATATCGACGAATACAACCAAAAGGTAACCACGCCGATACCCCGTCTTGTATTCGCCTGTGATGAGGTGGCAGAACTGTTGGACAAAACCGGGCTTGGCAAGGACGCAAAAGAGCAAATAGCCAAAATTGAAAGCAAGTTGGCTGTGATTGCACGACAGGGGCGGGCCTTTGGCATCCATTTGGTTCTGGCAACCCAGCGTCCGGACGCAAATATTCTCGCCGGGCAGATTCGCAACAATATAGATTACCGGGTATGTGGCCGGGCTGACAGCGTGCTTTCACAGATTATACTGGACAGCACCGACGCCAGTGACAACATACCTAAGGATGCACAGGGCCGTTTTTTACTCTATGATGGAACACTTTTTCAGGGCTATTGGTTTGATGATGCGGGCTGGTAAAATACATAAAGCCATACCCCCATATTTGGCATGTTCTACCCTTTATTGACAATATCGCAGAAAGGATACTACAATATGTTTCAAAGTTACCCGGACATACTGACAGTGTCGCAGGTATGCGAAGCCCTGTCGCTTGGAAAAAACACGGTATACAAAATGCTTGCCGACGGAATAGTTAAGTCTGTTCGGGTAGGCACAAAGTACCTGATACCCAAAATCTGTTTAGTTGAGTATGTCAACAATTCAATATGCTGTAATGGTGGGTATTCCTGAGTGAAAGGAGTAGACATGACAGGAAACCTACAAATCAAAAACGGTAAATATTATGCCGTTCTAAATACCTATGATGCCACTGGAAAACGTAAGCTGAAATGGATAGCCACCGGCCTTGATGCTAAAGGAAACAAGCGCAATGCAGAAAAGCGGCTGCGGGAACTACTTAACGAGTATGAAGAAAAAATTACACTTGTTCAAAGCGATATGCTATTCTGTGATTTAATCAATGTCTGGTTGGAAGTTGCCGCGTTGCGAGTGGATGTGATTACACAGCAAGGATATAGAGTTGCTGCCGATACCCATATCATACCCTATTTCAAGGCGCGCAAAACCAAGCTGAATGAAATTACCCATGTGGTTTTACAGGAGTATTTTAATCACAAGCATACAGCCGGGCGCATTGACGGTAAGGGCGGTTTATCAGCCAAAACCTTGCGGCATCACAAAAACATTATCATGCAAAGTTTGACCGAGGGCGTGAAGCGTGGCTTTATTCACAATAACCCCTGCCAGTTTGTAAACCTGCCACAGTTGGAGCGATACGAATATGAGTTCTACACTGCCGACCAGTTGAATGACCTGTTTGCTACCCTAAAAGACGAGCCACTTCTGCCGCTCATTTAAATGACTGCCCTTTATGGGCTGCGGCGCAGTGAATTGCTGGGCTTAAAGTGGGATAGTGTGAATTTTGAAGCGGGTACACTTACAATCAAACATACTGTTTCACATGGCACACGGACGGTTGAAAAGGATAAAACCAAGAATCGCTCCAGCTATCGCAGCTTTCCGCTTACCGATGAATCAAAACAAATTATCTTGGACGCAAAACAACAGGAACAGGCAAACCGCAAACTGTTTGGCAAAGCCTACATTGAAAACAACTATATTTTCAAGTGGGATGATGGGCACACCTACGCGCCGACATACATATCGCACAAGTTTAACAAGCTATTAAAAAAGCACAACCTGCCTCACATCCGTTTTCACGAATTGCGGCATAGTTGTGCAAGCAATTTGATAGCACTGGGGTTCACCCTTAAGGATGTACAGGAATGGCTTGGCCATGCAGACATCAATCTTACGGCGAATGTTTACTCACACCTCGATGCTTCCCGCAAAACGAGCATAGCAGAGGCGATGAATAACAGCTTAAATGCCAAAACAGATGCATGTTAGAAAGGCTGTTAGAAACAGGGTTTTTTTAAGGGTAAAAGAAAAATCCTTGATAGTCGATTTTCATCGATAAATCAAGGATTTTTACTGGCTCCCCTTGTTGGACTCGAACCAACGACCCTGCGGTTAACAGCCGCATGCTCTACCAGCTGAGCTAAAGAGGATTATATCGCACCATCGTTATATTTTAACGAGTAGCAACTTTTGTAAGTCTTGAGCCATTTCGGTGTAACGCGCTGCGAATGTCCTACCAGCTAAGCTATTAAGGAATATCATAGGGTAAAAAGTATTTGTGTGGGGCACGACATATATAATAGCACATTCCGTTTTGGGTTTCAAGAGTGAAATGAAAATTTCTTGGGGGTGGGTGTAGAACTACAATACATATTGGACAGAAAGAAAAATAAAAAGAGAAAAG
>CAYNCW010000336.1:0-3147 GCA_964395635.1 uncultured Oscillospiraceae bacterium | reverse complement strand
CCCCAATAATTGCTTATGGGCCAGGGTATTTTGTGTTGTTTTGGCATCTTGCATAACAACTGATTTTCGCACCGGTAATATAAAATCCCAGATGAGGTTGCATCCAATTCAGCAGCTAGTAGTGGCAACCACAACTCGAAGCGATTTTTTATTACATGAAGGAGTGAGAATTTTGCATGATGTAATTATCATCGGCGCCGGCATCGTGGGCTGTTGTGTAGCAAGAGAACTCAGTAAGTATAAGCTGGATGTTCTCGTGCTGGAAAGTGCCTCGGATGTAGCGGAAGGCAGCACCAAGGCCAATAGCGGTATCCTCCACGCCGGATATGACTGCAAACCAGGCAGTTTAAAGGCAAAGGTGAATGTGGAAGGCAACAAGCTGTTTTACCAGCTTGCTCCAAAGCTTCATTTCCCGGTAGCCAAAAACGGGTCTTTGGTTTTGGCTTTTTCTGACCAAGATGTGGAACACCTGCATAAATTGTACGATCAGGGCGTAAAAAATAAGGTAGAGGGCTTGGCTATCCTAAACCGTGACCAGGTGCTGGGCATGGAAAAGAACATCAACAGCACAGTTGTAGCCGCCCTGCATGCCGAAACCGGCGGTATTGTCTCCCCCTATGAAGCAGCCATTGCATTTGCAGAAAGTGCTTGTATCAATGGGGTGAAATTCTCGTTAGAAACAAAGGTAACCAATATTGCAAAAGAAAAGAATTGCTACATCCTGCAAACCACCACAGGCGATTTTTCTGCCAAGGCGGTGGTGAATGCAGCCGGACTTTACAGCGACGAAATGAACAACTTTGTTTCGGAGCGCAAATACACCATCATCCCCCGCAAGGGCGAATACATATTGTTCGATAAAACCGATACATTCCAGAAAACCCTGTTCCAAACTCCCTCCAAGATGGGCAAGGGCGTTTTAATCGCCCCCACTGTACATGGCAACCTGTTTGTGGGCCCCAGCTCGGAGGATATCGACGACAAGACCTCCAAGATCACCACCGCCCAAACCTTAAAATACATGGTGGAAACCGCCAAAGTGGTCAGCGACAAATTTTCCATGGCCCAGGTTATCACCTCCTTTACCGGACTGCGTTCCAACCTGGAGGGTATGGACGACTTTGTGGTGGAGCAAGCAGTGGATGGATTTATCAACTGTGTGGGCATCAACTCCCCCGGTCTTACCTCCGCACCGGCTATTGGTGTACTGGTGCGGGAGATGGTCTGCGACCTCTTCCAACCGGAGGAAAATACAGAGTTTATGGACACAAGAGAACCTATCCACCTGTTTAGAGAGATGGATCCCCAGCAACAAAATGCCATGATTGCACAAAATAGCCAGTATGGACGCATTATCTGCAGATGCGAAACGGTCACTGAAGGGGATATCGTAGACGCTATCACTAGGCCACTGGGGGCAACAACCGTAGATGCTGTGAAAAGAAGAACCCGGGCCGGCGGCGGCCGGTGTCAAGGTGGGTTCTGCAGCTTAAAGGTAATGGATATTCTATCCCGAGAGCTGCAAATTCCCCAGGAGGCGGTTACCCGTTTTGGAGGTCACTCCAACATTATCTTGAACAGCGGTGGTGATAGCATATGAGAACTGTAGATTTGGTGATTATCGGCGGCGGCCCCGCAGGCTTATCCGCTGCAATCAGTGCAAAAGAAAACGGTATTGAGGATTTATTGATTATCGAGCGCAGCACAACCCTTGGCGGTATACTCAACCAGTGTATCCACAACGGATTTGGTCTGCATGTTTTTAAAGAAGAACTCACCGGCCCAGAATATGCAGGGCGCCTGATCCAAAAGGTGCAGGAGCTTAAGGTTCCCTGTATGCTCAATGCCATGGTGCTCAACCTTACCAACAGCAAACAGCTCACCGTACTTACCACCAACGGTGTGGAAACCATCCAGGCAAACGCCGTTATCCTGGCCATGGGTTGCCGCGAAAAACCTCGGGGAGCCATTAATATTCCCGGTGAACGGTGTGCCGGCATCTTCTCGGCAGGAACCGCCCAGGAAATGGTCAACCTGCGGGGCTATGATATTGGTAAAGAGGTTGTAATACTGGGCTCCGGGGATATCGGCCTGATAATGGCCAGACGACTCACCTTTGAAGGGGCCAAAGTGAAATGTGTGGCCGAGCTTATGCCCTATTCCAGCGGTCTCAAACGCAATATTGTACAGTGTCTGGACGATTACAATATCCCGCTGAAATACAACAGCACCATTACCAACATCTACGGCAAAGAGCGGGTTGAAGGAGTCACCATTGCCCAAATCGACCAAAATCGCAACCCCATCCCCTCCACTGAGGAGTATATCCCCTGTGACACCATTTTGCTGTCGGTGGGGCTTATCCCGGAAAACGAGCTCTCCAAAAGTGCATTTGTATCCTTGTCTCCCATCACCAACGGCGCAGTTGTGGATCACCATCTGGAAACCAGCGTGGACGGAATCTTTGCCTGTGGCAATGTGCTGCATGTGCATGACCTGGTGGACAATGTTACTTTAGAGGCATACAACGCCGCTGCAAGCGCTGCTGAATATCTTAAAGAAAAGCAATCCGCCACCAAAAATTTAAAACCCATTGTGGCGCAAAAAGCTGTTCGATACACCGTTCCCAGTTATGTAGATCTCAACAACATTCAGGATAACCTGGAAATTAAGTTCCGTTCCGACAATGTGTATAAAAAAGCGGTTATCAGCGTTTATTTTGATGACAAGGTTGTATTTTCCCGCAAAGCACGTGTGGTAACTCCCGGTGAAATGGAGAGCATCACACTGAAAAAAGAGCTGTTTGAAACCGGGGAGAATATCGACAAGATTGCAGTAGAAATAGGGAGCTGATGAAGATGGAAAAACGTGAACTGATTTGTATAGGCTGCCCTATGGGGTGTATGCTTACAGCCACAATCCAAGACGATACCATAGAGATAACCGGCAACAGCTGTAAAATCGGTATTGAGTACGGCATCAACGAATGTCGAGATCCCCGCAGAACCATAACCACCTCTTTGCGGGTAAAGGGCGAAGACGGCACAGTGAAGATGCTTTCGGTGAAAACCAGCGCCGATGTTCCAAAAAACAGAATCTTTGAATGCTTGCAGGAGATAAAAAAGGCCAAACCCACCGGCAGGATCC
>CAYNCW010000335.1:0-3158 GCA_964395635.1 uncultured Oscillospiraceae bacterium | reverse complement strand
GAAACCCTTTCCTTGGCCCAAAAGGCTTTTCAGGCCAACTGTCTGTACATATATTCCGGAAAATCTCAGTCCCTGTACATCCCTTACGACAGTATCTGCTATATAGAAGCAGTCAAGGGTACCAATAAGCTCTGCATCCATTGTATGGATGGGCAGTACATCATCCGAGGTACTCTTCAGTCCATACAGCAACAGCTTGCCCCTTTTGGATTTGTGCGGTGCCACAAGTCTATTTTGGCCAACAAAGCAAACATCCGAAAACGGGACAAGCCCAACATGATCCTAACCTTTTCCAGTGGAGCGACTTGCCCATATAGCTATTTGATGAGAGGGGGGCTTGATGGTATCCAGTGAGTTTTGTATTACCCTTTATAATAGCTTGACCTATAGCCTTGCCGTACTCCTGCTGGTCTCGCCTTTTATGAAAACAGGAGTATGGAGATACAGTATCGCATATATCTTGCTGGTTGTAAGCGGGATGCTTCTGATTGGTGCGCAGAACATGGTGATGCCCATTACCGTCTGCTTAATGACCATCAGTCTGTCCGGTAGCCCCAAAGAGTATCGCCGTACATTCTACTGGTGCCTTACAGCAATCTTTATAGCATGGTGCTTTATCGTGACGTTATCCAGCTTAGTGATGCTGGCATCTCCCCAATGGCATGGTGGCACCGAGTTTAACTATCTTATGGGTGGAGTGTTGCTGGTATTTGCCCTGACTGTCCGGTCAAACCTGGGAACTACACAAAAGTATAAGTGGCTGGAAAACACCAGCCACCCGATACTGATAGAACTTCTTATCCTGCTGTTTTTTTCTTTCGTCCTTCCGTCGTACTATCCGGTCATTGCCACTGAAAGCAAGCGGCAGTGGGGCGTGTTCTCCCTCTCCTTTATGTTGGTGCTGCTGTTTGTGGCGCTGCTCATTAACCGCATTAAGGATTTAGAACATACACGCCGTGAGCTGGCCACTCGCATAGAGCAGCAGCAAACATACAGCAAACAGGTACAGGCTCAGTTTGAGAAGGTGGTTACGCTCAAGCACTATTACAACAAGCTGTACCACAGTTTATCTCCCCTTATTCGAGACAAAGATATAAACCGACTTCAGCTCTATTTCCAGCAGTACATAGCGCCGATTCACCGAGAGCAAATACAAAACCAAACCCAGATTTCCAGCATTAAAAGTGAGCTGATTCGCAATCTACTGGATGTGACAGCGGGTCAAGTCGCCTCATTAGAGCATGTTGTATTGGATATGCGTATATCCGAAACTATTTGCATACCTGCCAGCATGGAGCTGGATGTGTTTGAAATCATGAGTATCCTCATGGATAATGCTCTGAATGAATTGGCCGGTCAAACAAAAGCACTGCTTCGTATTGAAGTAACGCAAATGGATGGGCAGATAGCCATTGCTATAGCTAATACCTTGCATTGCGATATTCGCATCGAGCAAATTTACAACCAGAAGCAATACGGGACTGATGTACATGGATATGGGTTAAAACATGTGCGAGCATTGGTGTACAAGCATCCGGAAATGGAGCATTTCACCTATAAAAGTGGGGTCTATGAGGGCAAGGGAATGCTTACACAGCAAATAAAAATCCAGCTGGAAGGGTCGTGATATAGTTTGTATGAATTCCTTGTAGCAAGGACAATGGCAGTGCTGGCCCCAACCATGGGATATGCCCCGGGAGATCCGTCTTTTGACAAGCTGCGGTATGGTATCCATGTATTCTATATCAACACCATTAAAACCCTGGGGCTTATCATTGTGGCATTGGCGCTTGGCATATTGCCCTATGTGATGGTTTTTGCACTTGCCCTTGGTGCGCTGCGCTGTGTTTCCTTTGGGATACATCTGAAAAGCTCTTTTTTCTGCACCATTATGGGGCTGGTGTATTATCTTGGCAGCGTATATTTATCGCTATATGTTGCTATCCCGTTGCTTGGGAAGATTGTGGTGCTGTTAGTTTGTGCCGGATGCTTTGCAGCCTACGCCCCTGCACAGACAAACAAGCGCCCTATCCCACCGCATCAGAAAAGGGCACTTAAGGGAAAATCCCTAATTGTCCTCACCGCTATCAGTATAACGGTTCTTCTCCTTGGACAGTACCCCGTTTTCAGTAACCTTATATTTATGGCAGCGGTCTGCCAGACGATAAACCTGTTACCTATCACCTATAGACTACTAAAGGAGAGTTGACATGAAACGGTATGTAAAGAAATGTATATCCCAAGTAACAGCCAAAGTCCTTTTAAAAGCGGGTGCATTTATGATGTTTCTATCCGTTATAGCGGTTAATTTCTGCGCTGTTCCTTATTGGTACAACGAGCCTGAACTGCCCCAGTGTATGTTGGATGAACTTTGATACGAGGAGGATACATATGGAAATGAAGTTGGTTGTCAATAACAAGAAAATAGACAGGAAACCCGATTACAAAATGATGTATCATGCAGCCTTTAACGCATTAACCGATCTGCACCGCACCATTGAAAAGACCCAACAGGATTTAGAGGATATGTATATTCGCCACACCGAACCTATTGTTGTACCGGAGTATATCCAAGTAGCGGAAAACTGTGAAATGAGGGCAACAAATTGATAAGCACAGGTTATTTTAGAAAAGTAGACGATCTCGGGCGGATAGTACTACCAAAAGAAGTGCGGCATAAGCTGTCTATTCACGAGAAAGATACCCTGGAAATCTTTATAAAGGGCAACTTTATTTTGATGCAAAAGAGTGAACCCAGTTGTATTTTCTGCGGCAATGCGACAGAGATTCAACAGTTTATGGGAAGAAACCTCTGCTCGTCATGTGTTGCACAGATATCCGAATCTCGGGGGAAAACAAACTTATAACTACAAAACGGATGCGGCATATTGCCGCATCCGTTATTAGTTATAATCTTTTAGAAGTTAAATTCATTTTCCCAATCAAAGTCACCGGATTCCTCGCAACATTTTGGCCAGTGGGAGCACCAGTCGGGCACCCTTGGATTTTCCACACGGTCAAGGCTTGGTGTATACGGTTTGATGTCCAGAACTGGGGAAGCGTTATCTGCATCAATATATGTTAAGCCAACCACGCCATTTTCATAATCAATGTAGGTGATGCCTACACAAGAAAGAGCAATTGGGTTGGGTCTGGCA
>CAYNCW010000334.1:0-3162 GCA_964395635.1 uncultured Oscillospiraceae bacterium | reverse complement strand
TTTGGTAGAGTTGTGTTGCAATTCTGCCTGTGATACTGTCAAGCTCAACGCCGTAAAGGTTAGTGCCATGTAAAACTTCGGGTAAAACAGAAAAGAAATTGCCTGTACCCATAGCAGGGTCGAGGATTTTTCTGCCCTCACCGCCGACAAAACCAAACCTATCAAGTGCCTTATACATATACTCAATTAACTTTGGCTCGGTGTAGTATGCGGTAATTGTCGAGTTCATAGCTGCCTTGTATTTGCTCTCATCAAGTAACAGCTTTAACTCTTGATACTCATTTTCCCAACCGCTTGCAGTATCGGAAAAAGCATTGGCAAGTCCGCCCCAACCAACATAACTCGCAAGCACCTTTTGTTCATCGGGTGTAGCAAGCCGCTTTTCTGTTTCAAGCCGTTTGAGTAAGCGTATGGCTTCGATATTTGCCTTAAACTTGGTTTTCGCACCACCGGAATAGAGGTTGTCGGCTTCTGAATAGTGGTAGTTGAGCTTAGGTAGGGGGTTAGGTGATTCAGGTAGATGTTTTGGTTCTCTTGCTTTTACCTCTGCCGGAGGTGTAACCACACCGCCAGAGCCATCTAAGGTTTCACTCTCAACGTCAAGTATCGTAACCTTATCGGCAAATGGTACAAAAGTCGTATCTTTGTAAGGCGAAAGGATTTCAAGCATTTTCTTGGCACTCTGTAAATCATCATCGCTAACTGATGTATATTCACCCTTGATTCTTTGCTTTTCGGTATAATCCCAAAAGTCTGCAATGTGATTATACAAACCCGATTTATCCTCGTCATAATCGCAAATGTCATAACGAAAAGCATAAACCGAAAGCTCCGTATCCTGTTCATCATCAAGGTAATAAACCACTCCACGAGTTTTGTTGTAACCGCCTAATTTACCATTGCGCTCTATACGCTCCTGTCGCTCTCGTTTTTCAACCTCTTCGAATTTTAAGTCCGCTTCCCGAAAAGTCAAGCGTTCACCCTCATTAAATGAGTAGCTTTCGCTCATTTCAATTACGACAAAAGGCTCGGTGTAACCTGTGCAGTCACGGAAAGGGTAAGGGTTATCTACAATTTCGGGTCGCTCGGTTTCTGCGTTTATTTGGATATCAAAGATAGATAGCTGACTAGCTGCGTTTTGCGGTGGCATATCATCGGGAATAGCATAATCATCAAGGCTTTCTTCCTCAATAGGTATGCTTTCGGTTTCGGAGTATTCAGATGCTGAGGCCTGATACTGTTGCCAAAGCGGTGTGCCTTGATTTTGTGACAACAAAAAAGAGCCACTGCCAAGTGGCTCAATGGATTGCTCGTATGGGGGAGGTGTTATCTCGGTATCAGCACCAGCTCGTTTAGCACGATTTCCTCCGCTATGTCTTTCTGCTTGTTGAGGTGTCGGGTTTTCACTAAAATATCGTCCGTTTGCGGTATCGGGTCCGTGAGTAGAAGCTTCTGTGTCAGTTCCTCCACCTTGTTCCTCGCTTCCTCGTCCACTATCCGCATTTTCGCCATTAGCTCGCCTTGCATCTTCAAAAGTGAAAATCTTTGGGGGTTGCTTTGGTGCAGATACTCCATCGCCATTCTGCCGTACTTGCCGAGAGGTTGCTCGTCCTCGGTCGGCTGTGTTTGCAGAGCGTTCAACTGCTCTTGCAGGGCTTTGTTGTTCATAATTTCTGTGTTCATCGTGGTTGCTCCTTTCTTTTTCGATAATCTTGACATTACGCTCAATTTCAAGCAAAATGCCTTTGGATATTTCGGTTACGGTATAACCAAGTCGTGCGATAAGTGGAATGGTGTCAAAATGGGATATGGTGGGCATTGTAGGCTCGTCTGTTTCAACTCCGCAACGGCAAGCGATAAAGTATCGGCAACTATTTTCAATGGTTTCCGAAAGTTCATCGAGCAAACCGTCTTGTGGGATAGAGCCGAGAAAATGATCTTTAATATAGCTTTCAAAATCTTGCAAATAATCGTCAATGGTATCTGCTACGGTGTTTGCAACAATCTGATTGATACAGTCATTAAGGTCGATTGTGGTGAGATTGTGGATAAAAGAAAGCCTGTCGGTCAATGCTCTTGCTTTATCTTCATCAAGCACCCAAACATCGGGAGCTTTTTTACCGTTTGTCTGTGAGATGTCAAAAAGATATTTTATCGTGAGTTTTGCGTTATCGTATTCGCAGACTGCCGTACCTTTTTCGCCTTTGTTGATGTATCTGCCAACCTTGTTCCATATCGGAGTGGTGGCAAGCATTGTGGATTTCGGACTTTGAGCATAGACCAAAAGTGCGTTGTCAAATTGGTGCTTGTATAACTGAGAGCCGAAACGCAAGTATTCTTTCCAAGCCGATTCGCTTCGTGTGACAGCAGGGGCAATAGTTTCGTATATGACCTTCAGCCTTTCTTCAATTCGCATTGAAAACCTCCCTTTTCACTACATTTCCATACCCTGTGCGAGTGCCAATACATTTTCGTGTGTTTCTTCAATGGTATGGGGGAGCATAGTGTCAATTTTTGAAACAAGCCCTTGCAAACAGGCATTTTCATCGGGGGTAAGGTCGGTATGCATACCCATATCAAGTAGTCGTGCATATACGGTTTGAAGCTGTGCAGGGGTAAGGTTTTTGAGATTGTTTTCGATAGCGGTGAAGATTGTAACGGCGGTGATTTCGGTGTTGTCATTTGCAACCTCTGCCGACTGCGTAGGAGCTTCGTGTGGTATAACAACCTCGCCGTCTTGAATGATTTGCGGTTTTTTATCAGCAACATAATCACTAAGGCTTTGGATTTTTTCGATAGCCTTTGTTACAGTGTTGCCCATAGCCGAAAATGCTGTTTGTAATCCGATATACGGTAGCTGTAACGCTCTTGACAACTTACCGTTTTCTTTTACCTCATCAGATGTTTCTTTGCCCATAAACAGTCTACCGATGTTGGCCGCACGATTGCCCATTTCGTGATATTCACGGCTCATAGCATCAATTTTTTGAATAGACCTCTCGGCATTATCAGCCGATTTTCCAAGACTGTCACTTAGAGTTTGCAGACCGTCTTTAATTCTTAAAAAACCGAATACCGCATTGAGTGCCGTAAGCCCTTTGTCCTTAATTGTGTCAAGTGCATTTTTGGTAAACTCAATAATACTTACCTTTGCACTACGGA
>CAYNCW010000333.1:0-3172 GCA_964395635.1 uncultured Oscillospiraceae bacterium | reverse complement strand
AGTCGCTTATGCGGCCAGGAGGAATTAAGCAAATGGAACAGACCTTAAACGATAAGCTGGCGATTTTAACCGAGGGAGCCAAATATGATGTAGCCTGCACATCCAGTGGCGCAGACCGCACCGGCACCAAAGGATTGGGCAGTGCTGTTCCCGCGGGTATCTGCCACAGCTTTTCCTCCGATGGGCGGTGTATCTCCCTGCTGAAGGTGCTGATGAGCAACTGCTGCGCATACGACTGCCAATACTGCGTCAACCGCCGTTCCAGCGATGTTCCCCGGGCTACCTTTTCCCCCGAAGAACTGGCTGAGCTCACCATTGGGTTTTATCGCCGCAATTACATTGAGGGCTTGTTTTTGTCCAGCGGGGTTTTGGGTACGCCGGATTATACCATGGAGCGGATGTGCCAGGTTCTGCATCTGCTCCGCAATGTGCACGGTTTTGGTGGGTATATTCACGCCAAAGCTATACCGGGCTGCTCTCCAGATCTGGTAAGCAAGCTGGGCAGCTTAGCGGATCGTATCAGCGTAAATTTGGAGCTGCCGTCCGAAAACAGCCTTGCTTTGTTGGCACCGGATAAGCCCAAGCAGAACATTTTAAAGCCCATGGGGTTTATACGGGACAGCATAGCGGGGAACCGGGAGGATATGGTTTTGTATCGCCATGCTACCCCCTTTGCACCTGCCGGACAGAGCACCCAGATGATTATCGGTGCTACACCGGACACCGATTTTCAGATTATTCGCCTTGCCGAAAGTTTGTACCATAAATATAGCCTGAAGCGGGTGTTTTATTCTGCCTATATTCCGGTGGCCAACACCACTGCCCTTTTGCCACAAAATCAGCCGGTGCCTTTACTCCGGGAGCACCGGCTGTATCAGGTGGATTTTCTTATGCGGTTTTATGGGTTTCACTCCGGGGAGCTTCTCAGCGAGGACAACCCCACCTTGGATACCATGCTGGACCCCAAATGTCACTGGGCGCTGCGAAATTTGGATCTATTTCCGGTAGAGATCAACACTGCGGATTTAGATACCCTATTGCGGGTGCCGGGTATTGGCCCTGTAAGTGCACGCAAGATTGTGGCTGCACGAAAAAGCGCCTCCTTAGGGTTTCGGGATTTGGCAAAGCTGCGGATTGTGCTAAAACGGGCAATGTATTTTGTTACCTGCTCCGGCAAGTTGATGGAGGGGATTCGGCTGGAGCCAAGCTTTATCTATCACAATCTGGTGGCGGATACCCGCCGCCATCCTGCCGGGCTACCCTTTGCCCCGGTGGGAGAACAGCTTTCGCTGTTTCATGGCGATATCGAAGGCCGCAAGCTGTTGACAGCAGCAGGATTGTAGTATACTAGAGCTAATTCGAAAGACTGCCTGTTTTGCACCCTGACCGGGTTTTTAAGGTAACGATATCCTGGTCAATTTGTTTGATAAGGAAATAGAAAAGCTGTTGCTCGCAATTTTGGGATTGCTTGCAACAGCTTTTTATTGGATTATTTAAAGAGAGACAGTACCCCTTGGGGCAGTGTATTGGCTTGCGCCAACATGGCTTGGCTGGCTTGGGTAAGTATATTGTTTTTGGTAAACTCCATCATTTCCTTTGCCATATCAGTGTCCCGAATAACCGATTCTGCGGACTGGAGATTTTCTCTTGTTACGCCCAAATTGTTCAGAGTGTGTTCCATGCGGTTTTGCAGTGCTCCCAGCTGGGAGCGATTGGCAGAAACCTGGCTGACTGCTGCGTCTATTACCAGCAGTGCATCGTTTGCTCCAGTAACTGTGGAAACATCCAGGTTTGTGAGGGTGCCGGTGGGATTGGTGCCAGTGGCCTTGCGTGGCCCCAGATTTGCACAGCTCATATTGTCTACATGAAGGCCCACTGTTTGATCCGCGCTACCATTTGCGCCAATTTGGAAGATGAGCTGGCTGCTGTCGGTGCTGAGCATGGCGTTGTAGAGGGGATGATTGGGCTGCATGGGTATAATTGTTTGGTTGTTGGAACCATCTTGAATAAGGGTTGTTTGAACACCCGCGTTACCAATAGCTATATTGGCCAAAACACCCGATATGCCGCTTTTAATATTCTCGCCTTTTGTACCAGTGCCTGCTGCAGTTCCCCCTACAATCTCCATAGAGGCTGCCAAATTGCCTTCTTCATCAAAGAAAAGAATCCGACTTTTATCACTGTTGGCTAAGGTAAAGGTGCCTCCATCTAAGGTGGTGTAGGAAATGGTGCTATCGCCGTTTGTAAATTTGCCTATGTAGGTTTTGTCCCCTGCCAATAAAGATATCCGCCCGTTGGGTTCACCGGTAACTGTGTTTGAAGTTACCATCAAGCTCACAGTTTCGTTGTCAAATCCCGAATAATGAGACCATAGGCTAACCGAGCCATAAATACCTTGGTCATTTATATGAGAGGTACCAATTGCCATGGGAAATCCCATGTCCATGAGCTTTAAGGCTACCGCACCTTCGGTTCCTGCCAAAGCGTCTTTATCTGGATCCCATATAGCGCTGTCATAAACATTTTGGGTTCCTTCCACAGCATACCCTTTGCTTCCGCCAAGGGAACCATCTAACAGCTTGATGCCGTTAAAGTGGGTGGAATTGGCAATGCGGTCGATTTCGCCTTTCAGGGCTTCGACTTCTTTGGCTATCTGCACTCTGTCGTCATCTTGGTAGGTTCCGTTGGAGGATTGTACAGCAAGTTCACGCATTCTGTGCAGAATTGCATGGGTTTCATTCAGACCACCTTCAGCGGTTTGAATCAAACTCACGCCGTTTTCACAGTTCTGGGAAGCCATGGCAAGACCACGAATCTGGCCACGCATTTTCTCAGAAATAGCAAGCCCTGCTGCATCATCCGCGCCACGGTTTACCCGAAAACCGGAAGAAAGCTTTTCAAGGTTTTTGGCGTTTTGGCCGTTATTAATCCCCAAAAAGCGTTGTGCATTCATTGCTGCCATATTGTGCTGTAAAATCATTCTAAAATCCTCCCCAATAGGATCATATCGCAATACGCTGGGTGTTCCCTTTGCCTATAGCAAATATCCCATGCGTTTCCTCTGTTATGTATATCGTCCCTTAATTGGTAAACTTTATATGGTTTAGGATTATTTTAAAATTTTTTTGTTTTCCGCCTTCAAATCTTTAATTTTTTTGTCTTTTTGGCTGCA